>CAZRXE010000579.1:0-5322 GCA_964603695.1 uncultured Heliomicrobium sp. | reverse complement strand
CGACATCCACCACCAGCGTCGCGCGTTGATCGTCCGTATCCACGCCCGCGCCCAAAATGGCGACAATGCCTTTGTTGACGAAATGAACGTTGCCCACGCCGGCTTCTTTGGCGGCGTAATAAAGCGCGCGATGTTCGACGGTACTGGCGTCCGCCGGAATCGCCACCAGCACGCGGCGCGAAATCGAAGAGCGCCCGTCGCGCGCTTTGCGCAGGTAATGTTCCAAAAGCTTTCCGGCAAAGGTCGGGTCGGCAACCACACCGTCTTTCAACGGGCTGATGATTTGAATGTCGCCCGAAGCGCGTCCCTCCAATTCCAAAGCTTCCAGTCCGACGGCGACTACTTCTTGCGAAGGTTGGTCATAAGCCAGCAACGACGGTTCGTTGACCACTATGCCGCGTCCGCGCGCAAACACGCGCGTTCGCGAAGTTCCCAGGTCAATTGCCAAGTCGTCCGTCATCAGGTTGAGAATCGAGGGCAGCTTCATAGGTCTTTTTCGTTGAGAATTGCCGAAGGGGCTTCCGACCTTGAGCACAAGCACAGGCCGGAATCTGAAATGTGAATTATCTTGATTCTTGTTGGGGTGATACGTCCGTTTCAATCGCGGCGCATGTTAAGCAGCCGACCCGCAAGATAGCAAGCGATTGCGTTTTTGTCATCCGCCGTTCTCAGCGGTTTTGCGCGGCCAGTCGAATCCGCACCGTGCGCGCCAGATCATCCGTCACTTCCAAAACTTTCAGCTCCAAATCTCGGTCAAGTTTGTTCGCGCGCAGAAACTCGCGCACCTGATCCAGTGCAGCTTGATCCTGCTGTCCGCCGATGAAGGCGTTGAGCCAGGCCAGAACGAAAAAGATTTTGCGTTCGCGTTTGACCTGCGGCAACGCTTCGAGCGCCGGTTTCAAAAAGGGCAGCGTCAACGCCGATTGGTTCGCCGCGTTGAACGAACTCAGACTGCCTTCGATCCAGTCTTCGGCGACGGCTTTGTTTTTCAGATAGTCATCGAAATAACGGCGCTTGGTTTCGGCGTCGGCGCGGGCGGCTTCGGCAATGTATGTCTGTTTGCGCGCATCGTCGCCCGCGTCGCGCTTGCGCTCGGTTTCGAGCAAAGTGGCAGCTTCAGCGTCGTGTTGCCCCAGCAAGGCCGTGATGATTTGCCAGCGGTCGAGCGGTTTGATTTCCACGCCGGGCACACTGAGCTTGCCCGCCAGTATTTCTTTCAACTGAGAGTGCGCCGCAGCGGTTACGGCAATGCGGCGAAACGCACGAAAGTAAGTTATCCGCATCCCCAGCGCCTCCGATTTCATCATCCGGTCGAAAAACAACTGCTCCAATTGCGGCGCAAGCGCGGATTGCTGCGCGTCGGTCAAATAACGCTGAAAGCTGCGCGCGGCGCGATCAAGCAACGTGCCCGTCAGTTCTTCATCGCTTTCGGCAGGCAGAGTTTTCAACACCAGCGCCACGTAATCGCGCGGATTCAACTCCGCTTCGCGAACCGCGTCCCACAAAGCGCCCCAGAGCATGGTTTTCAAAAACGGATCGGCGATGTTGCCGATGCGCGTCGTCACGGCTTCGCGGCTGCGCGCATCGAGCAGGAAGCGCCCGTAACCGAAATCGCCATCGTTGGCGAAAACATAAGCCGGGCATTTTTTGCCCGCAGCTTCGGCAATTGTCGTGCGAGGGCCTTCGAGCGCAGCGGCGATGCGCACGGGCGCAACGTCATCATAAGCCAGCAGCAACTGCGTTTTGATCGGCCAGACGCCGCCTTCGTCCAGCACGTCGCGTTGCCGCAGCTCCAGCCGTTCAATCTCGCCTTGCGCGTTGCAGCTCATCGCCACGTCAATTTGCGGCATCCCGCGCCGCTTGATCCAGGCGTCGGCCCAAGCGCCGAGCTTCTGCCCGGACGAACGTTCGCAAGCGCCAATCAAATCGCTCCATTCAGCGTTGGCGTAAGCGTGTTCTTTCAAAAACAGCCGCACGCCGTCGCGGAACTTTTCTTCGCCGATGACATAAGACAAAGCGCGCAACAGGCTCGGCGCTTTTTGATAAACAATCGCGCCGTAAGCCGACTTGGCGTCTTTCAGATTGCTAACTTCCTGATAAATCGGCGTCGTGCCTTTGGTCGAATCAATGCCGTAAGCGATGGGTTTGTGCGTTTGGTAAAACCGTTTCCAGATCGCCGCTTCCTCACGGGCGCGGTTCCGGCCGTAAATCGCCGCCATCGCGTGATAGGCCATCAAATTGGCGAAGCCTTCTTTCAACCACAAATCGTCGAACCAGCGCATCGTCACCAAATCGCCGAACCACTGATGTGCCAGTTCGTGCAACACCAGCGACGCCCGTCCCAGCTTGTCCGTCTGTGTCGGCGTAGTGCGAAAAAGAATCGAATCTTCGCGCAGGAAGGTCGCGCCCGCGTGTTCCATCCCGCCGTAAGCAAAGCCTGGCAGCAAGACTTGATCGTATTTCGGAAACGGAAACCGATGGCCGAAGAAATCAACGAAATGCTTCATGCCTTCGCGCGTCAGACGGCTGACTTCAGACCATTCTTCTTCGGCACGTTTGAGTTTCGATTGGCGAACGAACAGCCGTATGCCGTTCGGATTTTCCGCATCGCGCAACTGTTTGAACGGCCCGGCGGCAAAGGCGAAAAGGTAAGTGCTGATCGGCAACGTTTCGGCAAAGCTGCGTTGTCGGAAACCAGGGCGAACGCGGACGGCTTCGTCATTGGCTTCGGTGTTGGCGATGACCCGCCAACTGTCCGGCGCGGTAATGCTCAAGCTGAAGCGTCCTTTCAAATCCGGCTGGTCAAAACAAGGAAAGGCCAAACTCGCATCCATCGGCACAAACAGCGTGTAAATGTATTCGCTGCCGTCGTCGCGGTCGTTGTAACGAATGACGGGCCGCCCTGCCGTGGCCACGCCGGATTCAAATTCCAGCGCGATGGTGTTTTCGCCCGTTTTGAAATGCCGCGCGGGAAAGACAATGTGGCCGCCGGTTTGCGCGGCATCGTTGATCGGTTGGCCGTTGACCGCAAATTTGCTCGCCGTGCCTTCAATCACTTTTCCCGCTGCGTCCAGATCGCGAAAGTCCAGAATGACCGGCGCGCCCGCGTCCGCCAGCTTCAGCCGGATTTCCTCGCGCCCCTGGAAGCGCGCCGCGCCGGGCGTCAGTTCCAGATGGAGGCGATACCGCACGTCGGAAATTCGCGCGGCGCGATGGCGCGCCAGTTCGCGCGACACGCCTTCCGCCGCAAGAGCCTCTGTTGATTGCGCATTCGTTGTCATCGTCAATCCAAGTAAAAGCACTGCCGGAAGCAGCAGGCGAAGTTTGTGTAATTGAAAGTTCGGCATCATCAGTTTGTTTTCGCGATAGTGATCAGCAAATCGCGTTGCGCACGATTGCCGAAAAAGTCTTCAGCCAAAGCGCGCAAAGTGTAATCACCGGGCGGTAGTTTGGACGTATCAAAAAAGTCTTCGCGCACTTCGCCGCCGCGCAGCCGATTGGTGGCAATGTATTTGAAAACGGTCGCGCCTTCGTAACCGGACTGGCTGCCAACGGCGTAAACCAACGGAACCGTGCGCCAGTCGGCTGGCAAACGGTCGAATTCAATGTTGCGCCGCGTGTCGTCAAAACTTGGCGAGGGCGTTCCGGCAGCGGTCAGAATTTGATAGCCGACTCGATACAGTCCTAATCGCCTGTATTTTGCGTTACCGTCGGCTTGATCGTAAGCGCGGACGAAAATCCGCAAGCGCCCGCTGAACGTCAAACGCGTTGCGCTCTTCGCATTCTTTTTCGCCAATGAATCAAACAGCGAGTTGCCTTGTTCATCGGCAATGGTGACGGCTTCGATGACGGGCGGAATGGAATCGGAAATGCCTGGCAGCCGCAGCGCCGCCAGCGCGTTGAATTCCGCGCCGGGCTGTCCGGCAATCAGATGAACGTGATTGAGCCGATTGAGCGCGCCGATTGGGTCGCCCGCCTTGATGCGCGTGCCGCGCCGCAAGCGCACGCCTGTGATTTGGCCTTGCGCATCGCGGCGAAATGCGACTGCGCCATTGGCAAAATTCGGCAATAGTTGATCGTTTTGATCGCGACCGATTTTGACGTGAATGTAGCCGAACAGCGGCAACCGCACGCGCTCGCGCGTGGTGGCCGCGCCTTCCACCGAAAGCGGTCGCGTCACTGGTTCGGTAAAAATCGCGCGCGCCAATTCGCCGTAAGCGCCCGGCACGTCCAGGCCGTTATGAAACCAGGCGTCGTGTTCCGGCTGCACTTCGCCGCGCACTTCGCCGAAAGTTCCGGCGATGTCGCGTTTGGCTTCCGGCGGATCGAAGGGCCAACGCGGCGCAACCATTTCGCGCAAGCGTTCGGCGGACAACACCAGCGAACGCCGGTCAACGGGATTTCCAAGCTTTGATCCGGCGGGAACCAGCGCGCGAATCAAACTGTCGCCGCTTTCGGCAACCGCAAGTTCGCCATCAGGCAAAAACGCCAACCCGGTTGGCCGATTCAGCGGAACCTGCGCCAACTCGGTTTCGATGCGCGGTTCCGTTCTACTGCTTTTGTTCAGTGAAATCTTGCGAACTGAGCCGCCGGCATCTGCGACGAAAAAAGTATCCTGGTCACGAACGATGACAGCCATCGGTTCGTTGAAAAACGCTTCTCCAAGCTGAAGCCGTGTGCTGTCAATAACAAGCTCCTCGCTTGTTGGTTTCAGGGTGATGACAGTTCCCTGACGTGTGATGCGGCGAATTTTTCCGTTGCCTGTGTCGGCAATCAGGAGTGTGCCGTCCTTCGCCACGGCGATTCCGCATGGCGTGTCAAAGCGAGCATCCGCGCCCGCGCCGTCGGCAAAGCCTGGTTCGCTGCCGCCCGCAATCGTGCGCACTTGTCCGTCCGGCGCAATGGCGCGGATGCGGTCGTTGTAAGTGTCGGCGACGAAAATCGTGCCGTCTTCGCCAACCGCCACTCCAACTGGGCCATTGAAGCGCGCGTCTTTGCCGTCGGCATCGCCGCTGATGCCGACTTCGCCCGCCGGCTTGGTGACGGATTTGGTTTTCGGATCAATTCGCAAAATGGTGTGCGCGCCGGTGTTGGCGACAATCAAGTTGCCGTCGCCATCCAGCGCCAATGCCGAGGGCGTTTCCAGATTTTCAGCCAGGATGGAAACTTGTGGTTGCGCGCCGGTTTGGTAACTTTCAGCAGCCAGTTTGTAGATGCGACCGGTTATGCTTTCGCTGAAATAGATGTTGCCGTCTTTATCTGCCGCCACACCGAAAGGTTCGTGGTAATTCCGCGTAGGCGATTCGACGTAACCGAGCGTGA
>CAZRXE010000578.1:0-1875 GCA_964603695.1 uncultured Heliomicrobium sp. | reverse complement strand
GGCTTGCTGGTTGAAAACGATGGCTGGCGGCTGGTGATAGATGTTTCGGCGGACTTTCGTCACCAGGCGTTGCGGGAAAAGCTGGATCGGCTGGACGCGCTGCTCATCACGCATTGCCACGCCGATCACGTCTTCGGTTTGGACGATGTTCGCCCTTTCAATTTCCGGCACGGCGCAATACCGCTTTACGCCAGCGAAATCACCTGGAAAAACCTGCGCCGCGTGTTCGGCTATATCTTTGAAGCGACGCACGTCGGCGGCGGCTTGCCGCAACTGACGCCACACACGATTGACGGCGACTTTTCCGTCTGCGGACTTCAAGTCACGCCCTTTGACGTAATTCACGGCAGATTGCCCGTGACGGGATTTAGGTTCAGCAATGGCCGAGGCAGCGTGGCCTTCATCACCGATTGCAATTTCATCCCGGAAGAGTCATTGGCCAAATTGCACGGCCTGGATTTGCTCATCATTGACGCGCTGCAATTCAAACCGCATCCCACCCATCTGCATCTGGATCAAACGTTGAATTACATTGCCGGGCTGAAACCGCGCCGCGCGCTGTTGACGCATATGGGGCATCAATTCAAACACAGCGAGATTCAGCGAATGCTGCCCGCCGGCGTGGAACCGGCCTACGATGGACTGCGATTGGAACTTTAAGAAGCATGAACATTTTTCACGGCACTGCGGAAGAAATCGAAGTCGAAGGCATTCGCCGCCCGACTGTATTGACCCTGGGCGTTTTCGACGGCCTGCACCTGGGTCATCAAGCCATCATCCGCACCGTCGTCGAACGAGCCTTGCTGGAAGACGCCACGCCTACCGTCATCACCTTCGATCCACATCCGCGTCAGGTACTCAAACCGGACACCGCGCCACCGTTACTGCAAACCTTCAATCAAAAAATGGAAGGCTTGCGTTTGCTGGGTATTCAACAGGTCCTCGTGCTGAAATTCGATCAGCAACTTGCCGCGCTTTCGGCGGAAGAATTCATCCAGCGTTTCATCGTGGACGGCTTACAGGCGCGCGAAGCTTATCTGGGCAAAGGTTTCGCGTTCGGCAACGCCCGGCGCGGAAACATCGAACTGCTGCAAACGCTCAGCCGCGAACTGGGCTTTCACGCCGCCGAAGTGCCCGAAGTCCGCCTGCGCGGCCATCGCATCAGTTCAACGATGGTGCGGATGCTGCTCAAAGCGGGCCGCGTCAACGTCGCGCGGCGAATGCTCGGACGCGCTTACGGCATTGAAGGCGTAGTCACACAAGGCCACGGCATTGGACGCCAACTGCTCTATCCCACCGCCAACCTGCAATTGGAAAACCGCGTGCTGCCGGTTGACGGCGTTTACGTAACGCTGGCGCTGGCGGACGGCGTGTGGCATCGCAGCGTCACCAACATCGGCAAACGCCCCACCTTCGGCGGCGAACCGGAATCCAAAGTCGAAACCCATCTGATTGATTTCGACGAAGACCTTTACGGCAAAACTCTCCGCGTCCGCGTGCTGCACCGCCTGCGCGGCGAAAAGAAATTCAATGGCGTGGACGAACTCCGCGCCCAAATCGCCAAAGACCGCGACCGCGCCATCCGCTATTTCGATTCCAGCCTTGTTCGTCGCAATCTGAGTTTCAGTTGAGCGGTACGCCTTTTTATCGTCCTTCCTCCGTTGCGGAAAGGTTTGGCCAGAGGCCACGGGCTTGCCCTGTGAAGCTTCACGTTGGCAGCTACAACAACCGCAACCTGCTTAAAGAGGCCACGGGCTTGCCCCGTGGAGCTTCACGTTGGCAGCTACAACAACCGCAACTTGCTTGAGGAGGCCACGGGCTTGCCCCGTGGAGCTTCACGTTGGCAGCTACAACAACCGCGACCTGCTTGAAGAT
>CAZRXE010000577.1:0-3568 GCA_964603695.1 uncultured Heliomicrobium sp. | reverse complement strand
CAAACTCAAGCAGGTCGAAACCGAGCGAGACATCTTAAAAAAAGCCTTGAGCATTTTTTGCCGGCAAACCTGACCGCACGCTACGAATTCATCGCCTCGCAAGCAGAGGCCTTTGCCATCAATGCTCTTTGTCAGACTTTGGAAGTCAGTCGCAGCGGTTATTACGCCTGGCAACAGCGTCCGCCGGATGCGGATGAACTGACGCCGGTTGTGACGGCGACGTTTCAACAGCACGCGCGACGATATGGCTCGCGGCGTTTAGCTGCGGAATTGAAGGCCGCTGATTACGACATCGGGCGACGACGTGTGCGGAGCATTATGCAAGCCGAACAGCTTCACGCGATTCAACCGAAAAGCTTTGTTCCGCGCACGACCAACTCCAAACACGGTGGGCGCATGAGTCCGAATCTATTGGCGGATCTGGAAATCACGCGTCCGCATCAAGCCTATGTCGGCGACATTACCTATTTGCCGTTAGCCACGGGCGAGTGGGCGTACCTGGCAACCTGGCTGGATTTGTTCACCCGTCGCATCGTGGGTTGGGCGATAGCGGATAAGATGGAAGCCTCGCTCATCATCCGTGCGTTGCAACAAGCGATAGTTCGTTTATCCCCACCGCCAGGCTTGTTGGTGCATAGCGACCGTGGCGGGCAATATGCCGACAGCGGGTTTCGCGCGTTGTTGAAGGCCCAAGGCTTTCAACAAAGTATGAGCCGCGCGGGAGAAACGTACGACAACGCCTACGCTGAAAGCCTGTTTTCGCGGTACAAGGCAGAGCTGTTGGAAGACGGCATTTTTCGTGATGTCGGCGAAGCGGAATTGGAAACCTTCGATTACATCGAGCGGTATTACAATCCGATCCGACGACATTCAGCGATTGGGTACGTCAGCCCGATGGACTTCGAGAGGGCGTACTGTCAAAGAACCAAAATTGACCCAAAAACTAATGAAAGGGACAACAGTTAAGAGAGTCGAGTGTCCACAAAAGCGTGACCACCTCATTCCGCCAAATGCGGCAGGCCTTCCAACGCGAAGTAGTCCACGCCGGCTTTAGGGTCAATCAAGTAGATTTTCGCCAGCTTGGAAGAATTGAATGCACAGATGTCAAGGATGAGGTTCAGTACGAGAACCGACTTGCCGCTGCCGGTTGTGCCGGCAATCAGTGTGTGAGGCGCGTGCTGTTGCAATCCCGCGAATTCACCGCCGAAATTCAGATAGAGCAGTTCTCCGTCTACTTCCTTAATACCGACGACGAGGCTGAGATTGATATCGGCGATGCGATTCAATTCTCGCCGCGCCCAGACCTCGGCCAACGAAATGACCTGCCGGTTGGGGCGCGCAATGAGGATTAGTACTTCTCCCGGCATGGCGGCGATGTTGATGATTTGCAAGCCGTGCGTTGTGAGTAGTTGAGTGCGTTTGGATTCGAGGCCAGCGACGGTGAGACGATCTGAGCCGCGCAGGCGAATCAATGCGGCATTAGGCGTCAGTCGTTGACCGAGAACTTGGGCTTGGAATTCATAACTGATGAGGGCGGTCTTGAGCCGTTGAACCGTTTCACTAAGCCATCGTTCAGACGATTCATCCGTACGTGTTTTGATAGCCCTTGCTTGAATCCAATCCTCAATGCTGCCCGGGCTTTTTCCGGTTTCAATAGGTGCTGGTTGTGGCTCAAGTTGCGGCGTAGAAGGTTCGCCGTGAAGCGGCGTGTTTTCCAACTCACTGATTGCAGGTTCTTCGCTACCTGCTACTGTTGTTTCAGTGACAATCGTTGCTGCTTCGCCGGCGAATGTATTTTTGACAGCCTCCGTTTCGTGCGCGACTGCTGGCGGATGGATCTCGACTGATCCGACGGGAATTACCCAAGAGGTCTTTTCCGCCGGTTGTTGCGGATTGGCTTGCTCCCACGGTCTTTCGGCGCCAAGCCGTTCGCGCACTTTCAAGACGGACTCTTTGCGCAGCAGCGCTAACACCAAGTCCCGCACTTGTTCGCGGCTGAAAACCTCTTGCAAACACCGGTTGACCTTGGGGATTTCAATCTGCTCGCCGCCTTTCGTCGAGCCGTTCGGGCCGGAGATGAAGACGTGCGAATAGCCGGAAAGATCAATTAATAAGCGCCCTTCGCGCAGGTCGGTTCGCCATTCTTCGATCTGGATGGGCGAGTTGCTAGCTTGCTCGATTCCTTCCAGCATGATGTCGCTGATGCGCGAAAGCCACAGGTCTCGATCCAACCTGCCGGGACGGCCAAAAACAGCATCCTCGATGCGGCGGACCGTGTCCCAGAGCTGTTTGCTCGAATTCTTCTTGGCTTCCGACAATCCTTCTTCGCTGATGTATTTAGCTTCTGAGACGACGATCTTCAGATAGCGCTGGCCATCCACGATCTTGGGGCAAATCGCCATGATGTCGGCAATCTGCTCCTCGCGCTGTCCCAGCCAGGAGGCGTAATCATCAAGGAAATACCAACCGATGGCGGCATCCTTACCCATCTCTGCAGCGATCAGGCTCTTGCTCAGCACCACCCCTAACAACTCGCTGGCAAACCTGCCACGTTTGGCCGCGCGGAGCACGATGTCGCCGGAGACGCCGTTCGCCTCATTGATGAAGCGCGTTGTCAGCTCGCCAATCTCTTGTTCCGAGACGCCGAGGTTGAGGTCTTTCAAGCGGCGGCGCACCAGCACTTCGAGCAGATTCAGCGAGGATTTTGACGAGACGAGCAGATTCCGCTCGTCAGTGTCGTTTTGCTGATAGCGAATGACCTTGATGCCTTTGTTCATTAACTGCCGCCGTTCGAGCAGGCTGTCGTAATTGACGACCCATTCGCCGAGCCGATGCACCTCGTCAAAGATTTGGCTGGTCTTCTCATTGGTGAATAGAATTTGTCTAACGGGCAGGCTAACTGTTGCAGGATTTGTATCTTGGCTGTTGACTACGCAGGCAACGGCTTGCAGGTAATTTTCCCCGACTTCCGGCTGTTTTGGGCAAGCCAAATAGGCGGTGGATTTCAGATCGCCTTTATGTAGTACGCGTTTTCGGCTCCAGCGGGGTGGAACGTGTTCGAGCAGCGACGGATATGTTTTGGTGCGCGGCGAGGCTTCCCATTTCTCTTCGGCCAGGCGCGAGATGACATCCTGCAAAAACACGATGTCAGCCACGCGCCCTTCTTTCTCATCCCTTGCGGCTGGTGCTTCATCCGCCATTACGCCGATGCGGAGCTTGGCGAGATAGTCACGCGACATCTCGCTTGCCACATAGGCATCCGGGTCGGCGTCAAAACTCTCGATCATTTCACGGTAAAGGCGATTGAGTTTTTCCGTGTTTTGGTGGCGCAGCGTGACCTGGCAGCGAACCTCTTCTTCGTTCTCTTCCATTTCCGCGAGCTTGGTGACGACCATTTGCGGCAGCCGCGTGGAATCGCAGTTGTAGAGAACCACCGTCAGGTTGGTCTTTTCGTGCGGCAACAGTTCCAGGTAACGCTTGGTCAGCGCGAGCAGTTTGTTGGCGGCATCCGTAGGATCTTCATTGGTAGGCTGATCGCCCTGGTCGCGGATCGGGCGTTCCATCAGCG
>CAZRXE010000576.1:0-1729 GCA_964603695.1 uncultured Heliomicrobium sp. | reverse complement strand
CACGCCCAGCAATGCCTGTCCGAAGCGCGGCAGCCGCGCCGCCAAAATGCCCATCGGCAACGAGAGCGCGACCGCGAAAAGCATCGAGATCAACACCAGCAGAAGATGCTCTTTTGTGCGCTGCGCAATTTCCGTCCAGCGGTTGCTTTGTTCCGCCACCGCCGCCACGCCCAGCTTGTCGCTCAAGAAGGTAGCCGCCACCTCCAATTCTGGCACTTTGTCAATCCGCGCCCGCCGGTTCATCTTCATCATTTCTTCCCGCGTGATGCGGCCTTCCAGTCCGCGCAAGGCCTCGCGCGCCGCCGCCGGCATGGCAGGCCCCTGCGCGCGGCCTGCCAGACCATCGGCGCGATAGATCAGCACGGGTTCGTAGCGCGGAAAAAATTGCAGATCATCTTCCAGCAGTTGCAGGCCGTAAACGTCAATTTCCGCATCCGTCGTGTAAACCTCAATCGCGTCCACTCGACCTTCGGCCAGCGCGCGATACGCCAGTTCATGCTCGAAGCCCAGCGGTGATGATTGCGGCAGGCCGTAGCGTTTTTGCAGTCCCGGAAAGCCGTCGGCGCGATCCAGAAAATCGTGTGAGAACCCGAAACGCAGCGTCGGGTGCGCGCGCAAATCCGAAATTCGCGTCAGTCCCAACGCCCCTGCCCGTTCCGAACGCATGCCTATGCCATAGTTGTCTTCAAAACCGAGCGGTTCGCCGATGGTCAGTCCCAGCGGAGCCAGCCGTTCGCGCAGCAACGCGATGGTGGTCAGTTTTTCGTCGCGCAGAAGTTCTCGCGCCAGAGTGCCGGTGAATTCCGGGTAAACGTCAATGTCGCCGTGCAACAGCGCCCGCCACAACACCTGCGTGCCGCCGCTGATGTCGCCGCGATAGACGGCATCAGTCTCCCGCGTTTTGAGCCAAGCGGCAGTCAGGTTTCCTAAAATGACGCTTTCTGTGTCCCGTTTCGACCCGACACGCAGCGGTGCGGATTGGGCTGCGCTGAAGCGGCCTTCAAAGAAGTAAACCAGCAGCAACACGCCCACGAAACAGAGACATCGAATCAGCCCTTTGCCGTCTGCACAATTGTTAGGATAGGTAGTTTGGATCGCTTTCTCCGACATTGTCCGGTGTGAAAAGATAGTCATTCAGTTGGTTCCGAACCCATATTTCCGCGTTTGGATAATCGTAGCCAAACGTCATGACGATCTGCTCTTTGTGCCCGGTCACCTGGCGCACGCTATGCAAAGTCGTCATGCCGTGGAAAAGGAAGAGTAAGCCCGGTTCCGTGATGTTGATATTGTAGCGCGCTCGCTGATACCTCAGCGGAACAAGTTCATGATCGAATTCCCGATCAACCAAGTCTTCAACGACCTTACAGGCCGCGACAATTTCAGGCAAACGCGCGTGGATTGCATCGCCGTCAATGACCGAATAGATAAGGGGAATCGGCTTGGCCGGTCGCGTAATCTTCGGCACGGTGTGCTTCTCACCTTACTGCCGAATGATTTCCAGAATGTCCTCGCATTGTTGCCGTGTAAGAAAGTTGTACAGGAGTAGATAACCTTTCTTTCCAAGTTCTTCACCTAACGCCACGAAAACCTCCTCGTTGTTTTATCACAGTTTTCGCCGCCTGCCTGCGGCCAGGTCATTGTTTGAACGCGATGTTCATGAACAGGATGGTACAGCTCTTTCCGCAGAAAATGCGCAGTGTATTCAGCACCATACAAAAAGCAACCAATA
>CAZRXE010000575.1:0-2423 GCA_964603695.1 uncultured Heliomicrobium sp. | reverse complement strand
GAGCGTATGTTGATCGTCACGGAACGCGGCCATGACCGGCAGGTGCTGGAAATCTTCCACCGCTGGGATTTGGACGCAGTCATCATCGGCCACGTCATCGAAGAGCAACACTTGCGCGTGCTGCACAAAGGCGAAGTCGTTGCCGACATTCCCAATCTGGCGCTGACCGACGAAGCGCCCCGTTACAACCGCCCGATGAAAGCGTTTGAGGTTGCCGGCGAAGACGTGACGCCGAAGCTTGATGCCGCAATCTCAAATCTCAAATCTCAAATCCCAAATCTCGAACTGAGAACGGAACTGTTGCGCCGTCTGCTGGCTTCGCCGAATCTGGCCTCCAAAGAATGGGTCTATCGCCAGTACGACCACATGGTACGCACGAACACCGTCGTGCTGCCGGGTTCGGATGCGGCGGTGCTGCGTGTTAAGGAAACGCGGCGCAGTCTGGCCATGTCGCTGGATTGCAATGGCCGGTATAGCAGCTTGAATCCGCGCGAAGGCGCGAAACTGGCCGTCGCCGAATCAGCCCGCAACGTTGTGTGCAGCGGCGCGCGTCCGGTTGCCGTCACGAACTGTTTGAACTTCGCCAGCCCTGAACGTCCCGAAATGATGTGGGCCTTCAGCGAAACGATTGACGGCATGGCCGAAGCCTGTCGCGCGCTGTCCACGCCCGTCACCGGCGGCAACGTCAGCTTTTACAACGAAACCGAAGGTCGCGGCATTTACCCGACGCCGGTCATCGGCATGCTCGGCGTGATCGAAGACTCCAAACACGTCACCACGCAATGGTTCAAAGAAGCCGGCGACAAGATCGTGCTGCTCGGCGCAACGCGCAATGAACTGGGCGCAAGCGAGTTGCTTTCCGTACTGACTGGCGAAGCCGCCGGCGCGGTTCCGCAAATCAACTTCGACGCGGAAAAAGCCGTGCAGCAAGTTTGCCTGACGGCGATTCAAAACTGTCTGGTGCGTTCGGCGCACGATTGTTCGGAAGGCGGATTGGCCGTGGCACTGGCCGAAAGCTGTTTTTCCAGCTATCGGCACAATGCCATTGGTGCTGAAATTGATTTGACCGAACACGCAACCGCAAGCGGACTGGAAAATGATTTGGCCTTGCTTTTTTCCGAGTCTCCCTCGCGTATTTTGCTCAGCGTTAAACCGGAAAATGTCGAAAGACTGAAAGAACTTGCCGTGCAAGCAGGCGTTTCCTGCGCCGTGATCGGCGAAGTCGGCGGCGAAACTCTGAAGATTTTTTGCCGAGGCGAAGAATGGCTTAGTGATTCCGTCAGCCGGATGCAAAGTGTCTGGAAAAGCGCGTTGCCGCAATCATTGGATCGTTCAGTGCAGGCAGACGTGGAATAAAAGTCTCGTAACCAAGGCTGCAAGAAAAGGAAATGTAGCGCAGGTTTTCCAAACGTGCCCGAACGAAAAATCTTTGGTTACAAAGACCGCTCTCAACTGAGACTACGTATGATCGAAAACCTGCGCTACATTTTTTGAAGTCCGTGGATGGAATCAGTTTGAACCGGCCACGCTTTCAGTAATGGTCAACTCTTCCTTTTGGCCGCCCAGACGCAGGCCTGTTAGTTGATCGCCCTTGGCGGTTTTTCTGGTCAGCAAAGCGTCGGATTCAAAATCCGATAGTGGTTCAGCCGGGTGAGAGATGATAGTCTCGCCCGTATGGTCAAGAAGATTATCAATTGCTACCACTGCGGCAGCGAAAGAATCGTCAAGCATGGTCTGACGAAAAATGGGAAGCAGCGTTATTGGTGTCAAGACTGCCAGCGGAGCAGTCGCGAGAATCCACAACCCAATGGCTACACTGAAGAGCAGCGCGAGGAGATTCTGCGCGCCTACCAAGAGCGTAGCAGCTTGCGCGGCTTAACACGTACTTTTGGCGTAGCCCGCAACACGGTCAGCGATTGGATCAAAAAAAAGGCCTGACGCTACCGCCCCTGAGCGAGACATTAATTGAACCTGATTCTGGCGATCCGGCATCAACCACGCTGGAGCTGGATGAGCTGTGGTCCTTTGTCCTACGGCGCGTCAACAAACGCTGGGTGTGGATCGCGCTGTGCCGTTCGACCCGCCAGGTCGTTGCTTATGCCATTGGCGACCGTAGCGAGCAAACTTGTCGTCAGCTCTGGAAGGCGATCCCGAAAGCTTACCAAACAGGTCATTGCTATACGGATTTCTGGGAAGCGTACAACAAGGTAATTCCTGATGAGCAACACACTGCCTGTGGCAAGGATTCGGGACAGACAGCTCACGTTGAACGATGGAATAACACATTACGTCAACGACTCGGTCGCTTCGTACGTAAGAGCCTGTCATTTTCAAAATCTGAGACAATGCATGAGATTTGTTTGCGACTGTTTCTTCATCGTTACAATCTCTCGCTTGCCTCTCCCGGATGAACCACTACCCAA
>CAZRXE010000574.1:0-4239 GCA_964603695.1 uncultured Heliomicrobium sp. | reverse complement strand
CGGCAAAGTCCAGGAGCCTTCGCCGACACGCTCGGCAAGCACCGATCCGCCCCGTGAACATAGACGACGCGCACGATTCTGACCTCCGGCCAGTGATGATTGGTCGCGTCCGGAATCCGAATCTTCCAGTCTCCGCAACCCTCTCGCACGGGCGCGGGTGGATGTTCGGCCAGCCAGGCCAAACGCGCGCTTCGCAACTTGAGCAACCGCCATCGGCATCAATGTCCACGCTGAGCGATTCTGCCGCGCGTCGCAAAGCTTGATAAAGACTGTCGTGTCCGTCAGCGCAATGTGGAGACTTGCTGACTTCGACCGGCGAATGGAGTCGCGGCCCAACCGCGAGAGCGTCAATAATATTGAGCAAGACCGCGCCCTGAGTGTCGAAACTCCCCGTGATCGGCGCGCGCAAAATCTCGTACACTCTGTGTTGACGCATTGTTTTTTATTTGCATACAACCAGCTTACCGCTGGAGGTGCCTCAGAAGGAGACCAAGCGGCCTCCTTTCATTTGTCAAAACTCGTGTTTGAATGCGTCAAGCACTTGAAACACATTTTTTGTAATTTTTCTTAGCCTGAGGGCTGTATAGAAATGAATCCTACGACTTGGCGAGAGTCGTCCTACTAAATCTGATGGATGCGCGAAGTTACTCAGTTATTTTGGCAGAGGCATTGTTGACTGCGCGATCATAACAAATTCTGTACCGTTGAATTGAAAGTCCAGATTGCGACGCTGGCGGCCTTTTTCCTTGTCCAGAGTTTCAGCCATCAGGCGGATCAGCGGCGCTTTGCCTTCTTCGTGACGCAACCCGATTTGCAGAAACTTGTCGCCCGGCTTCAAGGCGCGACCTGCCTTTTCTTCCTTGCCGAAGGTGAGCGGATAACGTTGGCCTTCGCGCAGGATGAAGGCGAATGCGTCCGCGCCGATTTTCGCCGGTTTGTCGTAAATGATGATCAAACTGTCGAACGTGCCGCGCGTGACTGCGTCAATCCGTGCGGCGTAAACCAGTTCAGCCTTTTCGCCGCCGGCGGCCAGCATCTCGGTTTTGGCGGAGTCGAAATCCGGCTGGCTGATTTTTGGATTGCTTTTCAGCAGTGGGCCTGTCGGGGCTGGAGTTTGCGGCGCGGTTTGAGCAAATGCATTCGCGCCGGACGTTGCCGATAAAACAAGCAAGAGCAAGGCGCTTGGAAACAAGAATCGGTTCATAACTGGCTCCGTGCTAATGGTTCACGCTCCACTACTTGCCGCTGCCGCTTCCGCAGGAGCGTATTTGCCGGCAATGGATTTGAGAATGCGCAGAATTTTTTCCGTCTCGACTTTTTCAGAAAATTCACCGGAAGATTCAACCGTCATCACAGGCAGTTCGGTTTCGAGTTTCTCAACCTGGCCGTAGAGAAACGTCCAAGTTCCGGCAATGGTGTAACAGCCGTAAATTTCCTGCGGCTCCTGGCGGTTGGATTGATAATTGAGCCAGGCCGCCGTCAGCATTTCGCCGAGCAATTGGTAGATAGGGTTCTTCGCATCAATCCCTTTTTTGGCTTCGGCTACCAGCAGAAAAGGACTTGCAATCTCGCCCAGTACGATTCTGGCCAGCAAGCCGTCGGCGGTTCCGGTCAGCACGAAATTGCGAAACTGAGCGGTCATTTCCACTTGTGATAAGGCTTGCAGACCGCGTCGTTCGGCCATCATCAAAAGCGGATAAATTGCGCGCGCCCAGATGGTGGCTTCGTTCAGGCTCATCATACTGGTGCGCGAGAGCGACTTTTTCAAAAGCGCAATTTGCTGAGTTTCCTCATCCGTCAATTCAATCTGCTCTTGATTCCACCTGTCTGAATTCGTCTCAACAGTTCGCAACTGCATCAGACTATTCAACGATTCCCAGGTTAGCTCGGAAAACTTGTAAGTCTGCATAACTCAATCTTTCGTCATTTGCCGCCGACGGAAACCTGCGCGCTGCCGACATTGGCGTTGGCATCGAAGGCGCGAAAGGCTATGACGTGCGGGCGATTATCCGGCAGCGTGAGGGCGACGCGGAACTCTTCGCGTTTGGAATCGGCGATGCCGTCCACGGGGAAGATCGCTTTCCAGCCGCCGCCGTCCAATTGATATTCGGCGCGTTTGATGATCGAAGTCGTGTCGCCGGCGCGGAACAGGACTTCAACGTTGTTGCCGGAAATTTTGGGCGCGTCCGCCGTGACCGTGGGCAAGGCGTTGTCAATTTCGACGACTTCGGTTTCCTGATTGTCGGTCAAAGCCAGATTCGCCGGATTGGACGGCGCGTCGGTGGCTATGACTTTGAAAACATAACGACCATCGGGCAACGAATTGGCGTCCACTGTGAAGTAAGTGTCGCGCAGAGCGGTTTTCAGCGGGAAGTAGTCGTTGGAATTGGCCGCGCGGTAAAAGACTGAATATTCAATTGCATCGCCGTTGCGGTCTTCGGCCTGCCATTGCAGTGAAATGGAGCCGCGTTGAAAAACTCTGCGCGGCGGAATCGCGGGCGTGTTTTGCGCGTTGCCGTCAGCGCCGTTTGGGTCTCCGCCGCCTTCGATTTGCGGTTGCGGCAGGGTTTGCAGCGCAACGCCTGCGGGTAGCACGCTGATCGAAGTGATTTTCGGCGCGAGGTTACGCGGCAGGTAAGAAAGCGTCACTTCGCGCAGGCGTGGAGCCGTCGCACCGCGTTTCAAGGTCGCGCGCCATTGAATGAAGCGCGCCGCAGGACTTTTGACGGCGTCGCCTTCGTCGCTGGTGATCGGTGCTGACCAATCGCTCCAGGTGGAGTCGGGCTTTTGCGTGTTGCCGCTGCGGGTTTGTAATTCGATGCCGCCTTCACCCGCCCAGGAGACACGCCCCCAGGCAGCGGTGATGTTGGCGTCGCGAACAGAAGATATGTAACTGCCGCTCATCGCCGCGTCGTTGCCGACTTTGAACAACTTGCCCAGGTTTGACGACGCCACGTAAAGCTGGTTTCCGGCGCGAATGAAGCGCGAAGTCTGGGCTTCGGAAGACTGCGCCAGCAAGGTCGGTTTTTGCCCTGGCGCAATGCTGTAAATGCGGCCTTTTTGTCCGGTTCCGACCAGCGCCCTTCCATTGGCATCGAGCGTGACGGCAAAGGCTGCGGCTTCTTTGGAATCCCATAAGACATCGCTTGCGCCGTTGGCGTCGAGTTTGTAAAGCACGCTTTTCGCCGTGCCGCCGGAAGAAGGTGTTGACGAACTGCTTGGTGCGCCGCCGTCCAGTAGTTGCACGTCGCTGATGGTGATGGTCACGCCGCCTTCGTCGCTAATGGGCGTCGGAGCGGATGATCCGCCGGCGGCAGGTGAAGCGTTCGATGCCCCGTTGCCTGCGGATTCAGCCAATGCCAGCACGTAAATTTCGCCGTTTTGCCCGACTGTCAAATCGCGGATTTCGCGCTGCGAAGAGTCAAACAGCGTGAAAGCTTTGCCTTCGGGCGAAATGCGCAAAACCAATCCACCCGGATCGGTTCCGGCCAGAATGTTGCCCGCCGCGTCCACGCGCAGCGCGGTAATGTTGGTTTGCGTGGTATTGACCAGCGGCGCGCCGTTGCCGTCGGCGTTGACGCGGAAGATGACGCCTTTGTCGCCCGTGCCGACCAGCAAACGGCCTTGTGCGTCGAAGGCCAGCGACCAAATGTATTTGGTTTTCGGCTCGAAAAAGACCTTGGCTTCGCCGCTCGGCGTAATGCGATAAACCTTGCCGTCCGGCGAAGTTCCCGCGTAAACGTTGCCGGTGCGATCCACCGCCAGCGCCATCACGTCCAGTTCGGAAGTTTTATAAAGCAGCGCGCCTTTGCCCGAAGCATCTACCTTGAAGACGCGGCCTTCGTGGCCTGTTCCCAGGTAAACATTGCCGGCGGCGTCCGCCACTGCCGACCAAACGTAGGCTTGTTTCGTGTCAAAGACTTCGGCCAGCGCGGGCGCAAGTGTGATTGTGCCGTTGTCGGCAATGGATACGCCTTGCGCGTCGCCTTTTTCGACTTCGGCGCGCGTGTTGACACGCCAAAACACCGGGCCGCCGGCGGACACCGCGAAGATCGAAGCGGAAACGAGAAAAAGGGAAAAGAGAACGAAGAGAGTTTTTCGCATTCTGTTTTTTGAGTTCTGATTTGAAGTACAAGCCAATTACACAGGGTAATCGCCAATCCACTTGACCCAACTGAACACTTGGCTGACGGCGTTAAACAAACGCTTGTTGCCCGTGTGGAAATCAAGGTTTAGTGC
>CAZRXE010000573.1:0-4632 GCA_964603695.1 uncultured Heliomicrobium sp. | reverse complement strand
CGGAAAGGCAGAGCCTTTCCGCACATCCAGCGGCAAAGCCGCAATGACAATCTTAAAACCATCTCGGAAAGGCAGAGCCTTTCCGCACATCCAGCGGCAGAGCCGCAAAGACGATCCTAAAACTATCGCGGAAAGACAAAGTCTTCCGCACATCACTGCGGCGGAGCCGCAAAGACAACCGACTAACTGAAGTCACCAACTCAAAGCTGCTTTTCGCGGCTCTGTTTTATTTCCGCTTCCAGCTTGCGTCGGTATTCATCCAGCGTGTGTTCGACGCCTTCCAATTTGCCCGGCTCAGAGTCGGTTGAGCCGCTTTGCCCACCGAACAACTTAACCAAAGCCAGTATTACAATGCAGATGACCGCCAGCCAGAACAAGGTGGACAGCAGGTTTAGCACCATCCCGACTGCCGCAAATATGGCAATGATTGCAATTACCGTTGCCAGAACGATCAATAGTATCTTCATGGTGTTCATTGAAATCTTGCTCCTTGTCTTATCGGTTTACACTCGCGGCATTCCATAACCGAGCAGCCGCAGCGTCTTGCGGAACGGCTCTTCCGCATCAACCGGCACCACCAAATGCTTTTCGCCCGCGCGCCGGCAAAGCTTTTTCATTTTTTCGTGCGTGGCGATTTGCTCGGCGATTTCAGCGTCGGCACATTCAATCAGCAACGCAGTGCCTTTGTTAATACAGGCTTTGGCGCGGCGTTCGGTTGTCGTGAAAAAGCCTTCGACGGTTCCGGGCAATTCTTGTTCGTCGCGGGCAGCCAGAAAGTCGCGGAGTTCCTGGATCCGGCTGCCGCTTTCGACCGCCGCCAATGCTTTTTCGCGGTTCAAGTGCCAAACGGTGTCGGATTCTTTTTCGGCGTAAGTTTCCAGCAGCAACATTTCATCGGGCGAAAGTTGGCCGTTGACCTTGATTTGCAGGCTGGGCAGTACGGTGAGCGAGACGTTCACTTCAACTTCGCCGGGCGCGTATGAATCGGTCAATCCCAGGCAGTACGCGCCCAGCGGCGTCAGCCGAAAGTAGGTCAAGCCGTCATAGCGGCTCAGGAAACTCAGGTCTTCGGCCCCCCACATTTCTTTGTAATCCCGGCGGGCGTTTTCGGGATCAACATAAGCGACGTCAATCATGCCTAGCGTCGCGGCGTATTCGAACAACAGCGCCAGCAGGTAACGCGCTTGCAGGATGTTCCAGCCCTCGTTGTCGTTATAACCCAGCCGTCCGTACTGCGCGTCAACGATGTAAAGCTCCCAGGCGTTGCGCGCGACCTGAAAATCGAAGGCGGAGGCTTGCATAAAACGGGAAAAGTCGTCGAACTTGACCCATTGACCGACGGGGCATTCTTTCAGCGCATTGTTGATGACGGGGCGGCGGCCTTCGACGGCAGCGAGCGGACGGCTTTTACTGTATTGGCCTTTGATGGCCTCAACGCGATTGAATTCGTCCAGTAATTTTGCGGTCAGCCAGCGTTGCCAAAGCGTGCGCAGCGTTTCGGCGGGCGGATCGCTCAGGGCGTTGCGTCCGGCTTTGGTCAGCGCCAGTTTTTTACCGTTCAGTTGAACCAGCTTGCCCGCCTGCAACAGCAGCGGCCAGGCAAAGGCTTTGATTGGGCCGATCTCCTGCTCCCATTTTTCCTGTTTCGGCTCCCAGGGATAAAAGTCTCCGTCGCGCAGCAATGAAATGATTTCTTTCATTGTCGCCGCCGAAGCCTGATTGGTCTTTTCACTGACGGCAACTTTCCCTTTGTCCACCAAACGCAGCAGCGCCGGCAAATCCTGTTGCGCGGCGCGTTCGTTGTCGCGGCGAACCAACGGGATTTGATGAATCACGTCTTTGACGGATTTGGGCTTGCGCATCAGATAGGCGCGATTCCCTTGAAACAAGGTGACGCCTTTGGTTTCTTCGTCGAATTCATATTCCTTTTCGATTCGCTCGATAAAGTCCGGCAAAGTCTCGGTGGCGTTCAGGCGCAAGGGTTCCGGCTGCGGCACAAAACTCAACAGGCGAGCTTTCAAGTCGTCAGGGACAATCGAAACGTAATTTCTCCAGCGATTGTCAGCGTAAAGGAAGAACCTCAGCGGGGTCGGTATTTCGCGATAAGTTCGGATGGGGTCCTTCGTTTTGAAAACCGGCAACTGACCGTACTTGGCGCTGAATCGGTTTGCCTGAAAAACAGGACTGTCGGAATAAATGGTTTCGGCAACGGCCAGTTGCTGCGTTTTGTCGAGCCGGTTCCATAACGTGTGCAGGCTTTCGCCGGACAAGTGGCTCGCAATCGCGTCAATCAAATGGTCTTTCCGAGCGGGTTTATTGCCTCTCGGCAGCAGCCCGGCCAGTTCTTTCAAATCATCAACCGTGCGGAAATCCAGAGCTTCGCGAACGGTTGCAATTCTCGGCTCTTCTTCTTGATAACGAGGCATCTCTCACCTTACTAAAAATTATTGCTTGCCTTGACCCGCTTTCTCAACGTTAAAGGAGTCGGCAGGAATTTCCTGATTAAACTGGAATCGGCTGAAGCTCAGCGCCCATTCGGCAGAATAGGTCGGCCCCATTCCCGCAACCGTCAGTTGAATTTTGTAGCTGTGAGGCAATGTCAGTCCATTTTCCTTTTTGAAATCGTCGAAGTCCTCCCACAACTCGTAGCGGGTTTCGCGCTGTTGCGAAGACAAATCCGGATTCGCACCGGCTCGCGCGGAAACGACTTTTAAGTACTCCGTGCGGACGTGATTGAAGGTAGCCGCGTCAAAAAAGAGTTTGATTTGCGATTCCGATCCTTTGCGAGGGGAATACCGAAGTTCGTGAACCTGCCGACCGGCGACTTTTTTTGACCCGCTGTATTCGATTCGGCTGTTGTTCAGCTTTTCATCGAACAGCGGCCAGGCTGAAGAAAGCGCGCCGCCCATCAAACCTTCGCGAAAGCTGATGTCTTCCGTGATGAGGAAATTGCCCAACGCCGAACGGTTTGCCGGAGCGATGAACGCCACGGTCATCTTTTTGCCGTCGTATCCGAATTGTTCAAAAGGATAGCTGGTATGGCCGAAGTTCATGCCGAGCAGGATTTTCTTTCCGTCCGTGGCGATCAAAGCCGGGCCTTGAAGCTGTCCGCCGCGCCCGCTTTTTTGACTGAACTTGCCCTCTCCGGTGAAAACGCGCGTTTTGATGGCGGCGCGGGCTTCCTGCGTTCCAATGGCTTCCAGATGTTTGGCAATGACTGCTTGAGGCGTCAATTTGTCTTCGGCCTTGACGGAATGATTCGGTTCGAGTTGCAAGACTGCCGCACCCATCAGCACGACCGCCAACGCGAACGAAAAAATGCGGCGCTCGGTTATTTTTGTCGTTTTTGTCATTGGGTCTCCTTTTCGGTGAGTTGCTTACTTCAAAACTTCAAATACTTCCAGCGCGTGCGGAATCTTGCCGAAAGGCGCGGACACCTGAACGCCCTGCACGTATTCGCGAACTTCCAGCAGCATTTCCTGCGCGATTTTGACGCCTTCTTTCAAGGCCGCCGTGCCGTCTTCGGCCTTGCGCATCCGCTCCAGAATTTCCGGCGGCACGCTGACGCCTGGGACTTCGTTGTTCAGGAATTCCGCGTTGCGGAAGCTGGTTAGCGGCCAGATGCCTGGGACGATTGGGATGCGGCAATGTTCGATACGTTTCAAAAACTCTTTCAATTGCTTCACGTCGAAGACCGGCTGCGTGATGGCGTATTCCGCGCCCGCTTCGACCTTCCATTCAAAACGGCGGATTTCGTGATCCAAATCCGGCGCGCCAGGATTGACGCCGACGCCGATGACGAACGAAGTCGGTTTGCCGATGGGGTTGCCGCCCGGATCCAGACCGTGATTCAGACGGTTGACCATGTTCGTCAGACCTATGGAATCAATGTCGAAGACGGCGGTGGCGTTCGGGTACGGCCCCATTTTCGGCGGGTCGCCGGTGATAATCAGGAAGTTGCGCAAGCCCAAGCCGGCAGCGCCGAGCAAGTCAGACAGCATTCCCAGCAAGTTGCGGTCGCGGCAGCAGTAATGCGTGACGGCTTCGATGCCGACTTGTTGTTCGATGATGAGCGAGACGGCCAGCGCGCCCATTCTGGATTGAGCGCGCGGGCCGTCTGGAACATTGACGGCATCCACGCCGGCTTCTTTCAAACTGCGGACGCCTTTGAGCATCGCGGCCGGGTCGCAGCCTTTGGGCGGGACGATTTCGACCGAAGTCACGAATTGGCCGTTGGCCAGTTTGTTGCCGAAGCGCGAGCGTTCGGCCAGCGGGATAGGTTCGACTCCGGCGGATTGCTCTTCGACAGTGATGGGTTTGACGGTGCGGCGTCCGGGGCTGGAAGCGCGGACGGCGTCCACGATCAATTTAATGTGGTCGGGCGTGGTGCCGCAGCAGCCGCCGATGAATTTGACGCCCGCGTTAATCAGACGCTTGGCGTATTTGGAAACATATTCCGGCGAAGCCAGATACATTTTGCGCCCGCCGATTTCGCGCGGTAGTCCGGCGTTGGGTTGCGCGGACAAACGGCGGTCGGTGTGTTCGCGCATTTTTTCGATGGCTTCCAGAATGATTTGCGGGCCAACGGAACAGTTCAGACCAATGACATCCAGGCCGCTGGTGTCGAGCCAT
>CAZRXE010000572.1:0-3371 GCA_964603695.1 uncultured Heliomicrobium sp. | reverse complement strand
AAATAAGGCAGCCCGCCGACGTTCGTGCTGACGATGCACAGCCCACAGGCCATCGCTTCGATTACGCTGACCGGTGTGTTGTCCACGTTGGTAGTATTCAAAAAAATGTCGCCGCGATTCAGCCATTGCGGGACTTCGCGGTTCGCCACGCCGCCCGGCATCGTCAACCGATCCTGCACGCCGAGGCTTTGCGCGGCGTCAATAGTTTGCTGCCGGCTGCCGTCGCTTTTGTCCGGCCCGACCATTGTCAAATGCAGCGCGGGGAACTCCGCCTTCAAAAGATTCAAGACTTGAACCGCGAGCTTCGGATTGTAGATTTCATGAAATGCCCGCAGCCAGATCAGTCGCGGTTGCGGCGCCCGGCGCGGCAGGAAGTCGTAACGGTGCAGGTCAATCGGATTCGGCAGCAACAGGATTTCGTCGCAATACGGGCGCATTCGTTCCAGCAGGTAATGCGAAGGCGCTGAGACGGCGGCGGCTTTGCGCAAAGTGTTTTTGACGCGCTCAGGATTTTGCGCGGCGAATTCCGGCAACGCGCCGCCGTGCATGGAAATGACGAACGGACGACCCAGCCAGTGCAACAACGACGCGACCGCTTCGCCCCACAAAAACGCGCGTCCGCTGTAAAGGCCGACGATGGCGACGTCGTAATCGCGCCGCCGCCACAACGTCGTTGCGGCCATATGCAGACTGCGCAGCAGGCCGGAGCGAAACGGCGAGACCTGAATGATGCGCTCGGTTTCGTCGCGTAGCTTGTTCGCCAGGTCTTCGGCGACGGAATGGCTGCCGCTGGTGTGCGACAGAAAACTGAAGACCATCAGCAGCCGGGGCAGGGAATCGCGCATTGAATTACAGCCTGTGCCAGCGAGGAATTGCGGAAAGTTCGTCTTCACGTTTGGCGGGCGGGTCTTCAATCAGCAGCATTGCCGCCGTCAGTCCGAACGCGAAAGCCGCCATCACGATGCGCATCGCCAGCGAAGCCATAAACAGAAAACTCCAGAAGGTGAGCGCGATGACGACGGCTTTAGCCAATCGCGATTGCGCTTGGCGCAAATGCCGCCAACTCATCGTCAGCAGCAACAGCAAAGCCGTCAGACCAAACAAACCGTGTTCGGCCAGCAGGCGGGAAAACTCCGTGTGCGCCACGGCGGAGCGATGGTCTGGGCGGTAGTTTCTGGCTTCGCCCGGGCCGACGCCGAAAATCGGATGGTCATAAAAAACCTGCAACTCGCCTTTGACGATGCTGTCGCGTCCGGTCGTGCTGGTGTTGGTGAAGCGTTTGGAAAATGCGCCCGAAGTGAAGTTGTCCAGTTGCGGCAGGATGATGAAGTTCGCGACCAGAAACAGCGCCACCGCGCCGCCGATCAATTGCATTCGCGCGCGTTTGTCGCGAACCAGAAAATACGTCGCCAGCAGCGCGGAACCTACGGCTGCATAAAGTCCGCCGCGCGAAAAGGTCAGCGCGCTTTGGACAATGAGCAGCGTCATCACGCCGAGCAACATGAATTTCTGCATTCGTTGTTGACGACCCTGAAAGAGCCACAAAAAGATGAGCAGCGCGCCGAAACCCAGCACCGAAGAAACCTGCGTCGGCCCGTAGCCGCCGCTGGTGGCGTAGTTGGAACTGTTGTTGAAGTTGATTCTGGAAAGTGTCAGCGTCCCCATCAACGCGATGGCTGCGATGGAAAGCAGCGGACAGATGATGGCTAAAAAGATGCGCTGAAGTTGCGGCACGGTCAGTCGGACTTGCGAAAAGAACCAGACGCAGACCGCCAGCGCCAGCGGCCCGGACAAATTGAAACTGATTTGGTTGCGCAAGTCCGCCGTGCCGACGTTAATCGTCGGCAACACTGCCGAAGGCAGCAGCAAGGCGAAAAACAGCAAGGGCAAAGCGCGCATTTGCAGCATTCCGTGGCGCAGCATCGCCACCAGCAGAATGGCGATGACGGAGTATTTGCTCAGTTCCCAAAAGAGCGGCGTTTTGGTCATGCGCCACAACACTTCCGCGCCAGTGATATAGGCGCAAACATAAATCGCGCGCTCAATGCGCGGCGAAAACCCCGCCAGATACAGGCCATACAAAATCGTCGCCGCCGAATGCACGCCAACCAGAATTGGCGAAACGGTCAAAATCGGCCCCAGCAAAACGTGCAAAATCAGCGCGCCGGTGATTAACGAATGATTCGGCAACGATTGCATCCAGGCCGGCGGCGCCGGAATGGCGCGCCCGGTTTGAGAATGAGTAGTAAACGTTTGATCCAGCATAAAACTTCTCGACAAACTTCTCGACGGCGGCTATCCCGCCAGAACAACTTCGTAGAATCGGCAAACCTGCTTGATGACGGCTTCCGAACTATAAGCTTCGCGTACGCGGTTTGAAAACTTTTCTCCCAGCGCGCGGCGCAATTCGGCGGAGTCCAGCAAGGACATCAATGCTTCGGCGAGTTTTTCAGGATTGCGTGGCGGAACCAGAATGCCTGCGTTTCCGCCGTCAAGCACGTCCGAACATTGCCCGACTTCGGTGGCGACGGCAGGCAGTCCGGCAACGCCGTATTCAATCAAGGCCATCGGCAAACCTTCGGAAACGGAACTGAGCGCGCCGATGTCGCAGCCTTTCAAAATGCTCGCGACATCTTTGCGCTGTCCCATCAGCGTTACGTGACCGGTCAGGCCAAGCGTTTCAATTTCGGTTTTCAAACTTTGCAAAAATTCCGCTTCGCGCGCTTCGCCGACGAGCAGCAGATGCGCTTGCGGAAAGCGCCGAACGACCAGCGCCATCGCTTGCAACAAAGTTTGTTGATCTTTGTCCGCGTGCAAATTGGCAACGCAGACGATGCGCGTGCCGGGCGTGCCGGGCAGTTGCGGTGTTTCCACGTTGTGAGCTTCGCTGACGAAGTTGGGAATGTAGCGGACGCGATGCGCGGGAACTCCGAGCCTTCGCTGCGTCCAATCGGCCAGTTCCTGCGTGACTGTGATGACGCCGCTGATGCGCCGCGCGGCTAGCTGGTAAATTCGCGCTGCGCGGTCTTCCAGTGCGAAGCGTCCGGTGTGGTGATGCCAGATAACTTTGGGAAACGGCGGAAAGAATGAGGCTGCTAGCGCAATGAAGAGCGACGTATTGTGCGCGTGTAGCAGTTGGATGTCGTGCTCGGCATTGAACCGCGCCAGCGCGCGGATGGCTTTCAAATCGAAACGGCTACGGCGTTGCAAGCGCAAACGTTCGACATCCTGCCTGACGGCATCTTCCAATACGCCGTCGCGCCGCGTGGTGCAAAGAAACACGCGGTAGTCTTTGCGCGGCAGATGGTTGACCAGATTGACGGCCATACGCTCCGCGCCGCCGCCGTCCAGGGTATCTGTCAAATGCATCA
>CAZRXE010000571.1:0-2926 GCA_964603695.1 uncultured Heliomicrobium sp. | reverse complement strand
TCATTGTCCGCAATTCGACGATGAAAGACGGACACGGCGGCGTGGTGATGGGCAGCGAAATTTCCGGCGGCGTGCGCAACGTCTTTGTCGAAAACTGCAAAATGGACAGCCCCAATCTGGATCGCGCGCTGCGCTTCAAGTCCAACGCCAAGCGCGGCGGAGTGGTCGAAAACATTTTTATGCGCAACGTTGAAATCGGTCGTGTCAGCGAAGCCGTTCTGACGATTGATTTCCTGTACGAAACCGGCGCGAACGGCCCGCACAAACCCGTTGTCCGCAACATTCAAATCGAAAACGTAACCAGCGCCTCCAGTCCGCGCGTGATGTGGATTGCGGGCTTCGCGGGCGCGACGGCGGACGACATTCGCTTCATTGACTGCACGTTTCGCGGCGTCGAAACCAGCGAACAGTTGGCGCACGCCGGTTCCATTTCCTTCAAGAACGTGACCATCGAACCGGCGAAAAAAGGCCGCAGCCGCAATTCGCCTGAAGCCAAGCCCACATCGCATTGACAATTTCTCTGGTCGAAAGGTAAAGGAACTCGGTCTTTTACACGCTCTAAAAGCGCCGAATAAACCAATCTGGAGATTGAAACCATGAAACGATTGCTGGTCAGAGCCGGACTGATCTTGCTGCTCTCCCTGTCCGCGTTGCTCGAAAGCGGTTTGGTCGCCGACGGAAACTCCGTTGCCGCGCCGCGTCCGAATATTATCGTGATGATGTCCGACGATATGGGTTACTCGGACATAGGCTGTTACGGCGGCGAAATCAACACGCCGAATCTGAATTTGCTGGCCGGCGGCGGCGACCGCTTCACGCAGTTTTACAACACCGCGCGCTGTTGCCCGACGCGCGCCGCGTTGATGACAGGCTTGTATTCGCACCAAACCGGCGTCGGTCACATGATGAATGACCGTGGTCACGACGGTTATCGTGGCGATTTGAATCAGGAGTGCGTAACGATTGCCGAGGCGTTGAAACCCGCCGGTTATTCAACTTATATGACCGGCAAATGGCACGTCACGCCTTACCTGCGCCCGAAAAACGAAGCCGAAAAACACAATTGGCCGCTGCAACGCGGCTTCGAGCGGTATTACGGAACCATCAGCGGTGCGGGCAGCTTTTACGATCCGTATGCGCTGGTGCGCGACAACGAACTGATTTCGCCCTACAACGATTCGGACTACAAACCGCCGAGCTACTATTACACCGACGCCATCAGCGACAACGCCGTGCGCTATCTGGCCGACCATCATCGGCAGAAAGCGGACAAACCGTTTTTCCTGTACGTCGCTTACACCGCCGCGCACTGGCCTATGCACGCGCTGGAAAAAGACCTCGCCAAATATCGCGGCAAATACGATGGCGGCTATGAACCGATTCGCCGCGCCCGCTTCGAGCGAATGAAAAAGCTCGGTTTGCTGGACGCTCGCTGGCAAATGTCTCCGCAGGCGGGCGACTGGAACGCCGTCGCCGACAAAGCCTGGGAAGCGCGCGGGATGGAAGTTTACGCGGCGATGATTGACAACATGGATCAAGGCATCGGCCGCATTCTGGCGCAGTTGAAAAAAGACGGCCAACTCGACAACACGCTGATTTTCTTTTTGCAGGACAACGGCGGTTGCGCCGAAGTCAACGGACGCACCGTCCGCGAAGGCGTGGCCGCAACGCGCGCCGAAAAACCTTCGCTGCCGCCGATGCCGAAAGAGGCTATTCAATACGATCAAGTGCCGAAACAAACCCGCGACGGAATCCCCTTCGCCGTCGGGCCGCAAGTGATGCCCGGCCCGGACGGAACCTTCATCGCTTACGGCAAGAACTGGGCGAACGTCTCGAACACGCCGTTTCGCGAATACAAACACTGGGTTCACGAAGGCGGCATCAGCACGCCGCTCATCGCTCATTGGCCGAAAGGAATTCCGGCAGCGCGCCGCAATAAACTGATTCAAACGCCGGGACACTTGATTGACATTATGGCCACCTGCATTGACGTGTCCGGCGCGAACTATCCCAAACAGTTCAATGGCCACCAAATCACGCCGCTCGAAGGCGTCAGTCTCGCGCCTGCGCTGGCCGGAAAACCGCTTGCGCGCAGTCAACCCATCTTCTGGGAACACGAAGGCAACCGCGCCGTCCGCGAAGGCAATTGGAAACTCGTGGCACAGGAAAATCAGCCTTGGGAACTTTACGACGTCGCCGCCGACCGCACGGAAATGAACAATCTGGCGGCTAAACACACGGACAAAGTCAAAGCCTTGTCCGCCAAATGGGACGCCTGGGCCGCGCGCGCCAAAGTTCTGCCGCTGGGCGCGTGGCGAGCCACAAGGTAAGGTTCCGACGCATCCCCCAAATTGACAGATTACAGAGCCGCGGGCTATAAGCTTGCGGCTCCTGTTGAAAGCTTCTTTCCTTGCTTCGCTGACTCGACTTTAACTCTCACATCAGGATTTCACGGATTCGTTTGGTGCCTGCAAATGAACGCATTCGCCATTCCGTCTAATCCTGTGTCTTACAACCAGAAAAAGGAGAAACCCAATGTTTAAGTTATCCCCCAACAATTCACGTATAAAACGGTTCGGAACCTTCAGGATTTTCAGCGCAATTGCGTTGTTCGGCATGCTGTTTGGATCAATCGCACAATCGGGCTTCGGCGTTCGAGCCGCCGGCGAACACTTCGCCGACCCCACGGCTTTGCTGAAAGGCAAGGTGAAATTAGGTGAGCAGGTTTACGTCGGCCCGTTCGCCACATTGTTGACCGATGGCGCGCATGAAATCGTCATCGGCGCGGAATCGGACGTGCAGGACAATGTCACGCTCGAAGCCACCAAAGGCGATATACATCTCGGCGAAATGGTCATTCTGGCGCACGGCGCAACGGTCAAAGGCCGCGCGGAACTGGGCGTGCTACGACGCGATCATCGCCGCC
>CAZRXE010000570.1:0-2315 GCA_964603695.1 uncultured Heliomicrobium sp. | reverse complement strand
GACGCTGAGTTTTGTACCGGCTGCGGGCAAACTTTGATTGCTGCAGTACGGAAATCTTCGTCAAGTGGGGATTCGCTGATCGTTTCTTCAATGATGAGTCGCTACAAGGATGGTTATTTGGTTGCTAAAGCCACCACTGGTTTTGGAGCTTTGATTAAAGGACTGGGCATAGTTCTGGCATTGCTCATTGCGTTGGTCACGTTGGGCCTAAGCAGCCAGACGAGAGGAATCGGATACGGCGGTTCTGAAGTTTTCGTAATGCTGATGGGATTGTTTTGGGCGGTGGTTGTGGGATTTCTATTTTACCTGCTGGGCGTAGTGATTTCCGCGCAAGGGCAAATTCTCAAAGCCTCGCTGGATAGCGCGGTCAACAGTTCGCCCTTTCTTGGCAATGAAGAGAAGGCGAAGGTGATGTCCTTGTTGTAAGCCGCTTTTTTTCTCCAGTTGCGGAGCCGGTTCCAATCTTCAACCGGAGAGCCGGGCGAAAAACGGGAGCGAGCCGTCACAGCAAACCCAGTACAAAATTGATCTTCACCGATAAGGCTAAACTGAGGGGCAATTACCTGTATTACTGTGCCTCTCAACAAAATCAGCGAGTCATTGTGTGAGGAGCTAGCCTTTCTGAGACAGACCCGCAGCCTGTCTCGTGTTTTCAGGGAGGAAAGATGTTTTGCAAAAAATGCGGAACGCCGCTCAATCCATCCGTGCGGTTTTGCAAGAAGTGCGGAGCAGCAGTTATCACCGCAAGTCTACCAACTGAAGTGGTGGCTGATGCCCCCCCCACATTTCGGCAGCCTTCCTCGGTGCAGCAGACTGCTCCGGTTTACGAACCAGCACCTTTGCCAGTGCCGCCGCCGGCACCGCTTTTAGAGTCGCCGGCGGCCACCTTGCAGTCGAGGATTGGAAACAAGAAGTTGCTGGGAACTGCAATTGGTGTGGCGGTGATTCTGGCACTACTGCTGTTTTGGTATTTCAGCGAGGGCACTGAACAAAAGCTCGATGCCGCCGTCGCCAAAGGCAATCTGCTTCGCCCGTCAGGAGAAAGCGCCTACGATTTTTACCGTAAACTCAAAGAGGGCGGATTGAGCGACAGTAGGCGAGCGCGGCTGGCGGCGAAATTGATCCCAGCAATCACGGCGCGCCCGCAGCAAATGATCCGCGATCTGACCTTGCCGGGTAACCGTTCGGATGTGACCAAAAGCGATTGGCAGGACGCGCAGACACTGATGAGTTGGGCTGCCGAATTACAGCCGGCGGACAAAACCATCGCCGCGCGCGTGGACTATTGCGCGGGGCGCGTCGCTTATCTGGACAATCGCAAGGATGACGCTTTGACGTTCTGGAAGCGGGCGGCGGAGCAAGACGCCACTTGGGGCATGCCGCTCAACAGCGCCGGACTGATTTACAACGAACTCAAAAACTATCCGACGGCGCGCCCGTTTTTTCTGGAAGCCATTCGCCGCGAACCGCAACTGGCGCTGCCTTACAACAACATCGGCACGTCTTATTTTTATGAAAAGAACGACACACAGGCCGAAGGCTATTACCGTCAAGCCATCGAGCGCGCCCCGCAATGGGCGCGCCCGCACGCGTGGTTGGGCGACATTGCCATGCGGCGCAAGGATTTCAACGTCGCTGTACAGGAATACGAAACCGCCTTGAGCCTGGACCCATCCGGCACCAGCGGCATAGATGCCAATCGAATCCGGCAACAGCTCGAACAGGCGCGCCGGGGAGCCAATGCCACGTCCATCGAGGACACCGTCAGTTACGTGGACGTGCGCGGCTCCATCGGCAATCTCAAGATTGTTTTCAACTTCAACTGGCGCAACGGGCGCGTGACGGGCAGCTATCGTTACGAGGGGCGCGGCGAGAGTTTGCGGCTGGAAGGCAGTGTCAGCGGCGACGGAGCATTCACGTTGACCGAGTTCGCGCCTTCCGGCCAGCGCACGGGAACGCTGGCCTTCAAAGGCACACCGAATGGCAACGCCGAAATGGTCTATGCCGGAACCTGGATGAGCGCCGACGGCCAGCGAAAATTACCTTTCAAACTGGAACCGTTGGGAGACTGAAAATCACGCGATTGATTCAAACACAACTTCGACAGGAGGATTGCATGATTACCATCAAAGTCGTTTACAGCAGTTCCGGCAAGCCCGCTAAAGGCGTCCGCGTCTCGCTTGGCTTTTCCAGTCTCTTTCGCGGTATGTCCGACACGGAATACACCGATGACAACGGCGAAGCCCATTTCGACAACGATCCCGGCGACGGCGCGGTTTACGTCAACGGTTCCACCGAATACGAAGGCGACTTGC
>CAZRXE010000569.1:0-2977 GCA_964603695.1 uncultured Heliomicrobium sp. | reverse complement strand
CCGAATTGGCTTTACGACGTGAAGCGAAGCCTCCAAAATCCGGGACCGGTAACGTTGAAGAGGGAAATTATGGCCAACTACATTTCAGTGCTTCACGGCGGGATTGGCGCTTACACGGGCGATTCGCAGGCCGATGGGAATTCGCTGGCGCAGCTTTGCTTGAATGAATTGAAAAAGCTGGACGACCCGGAGCAGTTTCCGCCAAGATTGTTGATCTTGCTGGTATCGCCCGCCTATCTGGATTTGCCGCGTGCCGGAAATTTGCTGATCGGCATTCACCAAACGTTCGCCGAGGTTGGATACGGCAACCTGCCGCTGATTGGTTGTTCTGCCGCCGCAGTGTTTTTCAATCAGAGTGTTCATCGCGAAGGTGCCTTGCTGGTTTGCCTGGCGTCGCGATTGCTGCAAGCCGAAATTGCTGTGGGTGCAAACGCCGCCGATGCACCGGAAGAGGCCGTCAATCAGTTGCTCGCCAAATTGAAACTTCGCGCCGGTGTGGAACCCGCGCCCACCTCTCTTTCCAATCGAACGCTCTTCAGTTTTCTGCCCGGATTCGACGGCAATCAATATCCTGCACCGTTGCTGCATCAACTGTTGCGCGAAAATGTGCGCCCGCCGGTTCCGATTTTCGGCGGTGTGGCATCGGCGGATGATCCTGGGAGGATTCGTCCGGGGATTCTTTTCGCGGGCAGGGAAGTTCATCAAAACGCCATTGTCGCCGCCAGTATTGTCGCCGGCACTCCGATGGGCGTCAGCCTGGGGCAAGGACTTTCAGAGGCCGGGCGCTTTTTGCGCGTCGCCGGTTTGTCTGAGGATCGAAAGTCCATTCGCGGCTTTTTGGAAGGCAGCGTCGCCGAAATCACGGAACAGGAATTGGAACGCAGCCCGTTGATGTTGCTGGCCGAAGTCGGCGCGTGTCGCGATTCGGCGGTGGATTCGCCGAAGCTTTCGGATGACGGCGCTTCCCTGAGCATGATGCGCGAGGTCTCTGAAAACGCCTGTTTCAGCGTGATGCGCGCGGAGCCGGAAAAGATTTACTGTCAAACGCGCGAAGACCTGCACGGCGCAATCGAACGCGCGGGGGCGGAAAATCCCGTTGGCTGTCTGGCTTTCAAATGCGCCGGTCTGCTGCGTTTTCGGCAAAAGATCGGTTTGGATTTTGAACACGAACTGATGCTGGTTGAACAAGACCTGCGCGGCGATGGCGAGGCCGCTTCACGCTGCTTCGGCGCGTTTCTGGATGGCGAGGCGGGCGTGGACGTCTACGGCAAATCGCTGCTAGGTAATTGGGGAACGGCGGCGGCTGTCTTCGGCGACGAACTGACGGAACGCGCGCCGCTTTACGCCAGCTTCGCCAGGCTTTCCGAACTGGCCAGAGCGCCCTTCGCCAATCCGGCGGAAGCCGCCGAAAAGCTGCTGGCCTTCATCCACGAAACAGGCTTTCGCGGTGCCATGCTTTCGTTGCGAATGCCGGATCAACAGCAGGACGCGTTGGTTGCGCAAGCCGCCGTCGGTTCCCGTTTCAAAAAGATAGTCCGCTCCGCCAACCGCCCGCTCGGCAGTCAGGACGTTGTTATTGAAGCCCTCAGGGACAAACGCGCGCGGTTCGTCGCTGATTCGCAATCGCTCGATCCATTCGCCGCCGAAGCCGGCATTGTCAGCCAATACATTCTGCCGCTGGTGAATTCGCGCGGAAACGTACCGGCTGTTTTGCAATTCGACCTGGGCGACATTCGCCATTGCCGCAAACTTCCTCCGCGAGAGGTCGAGACGCTGAACGCGATGGGAGACATCGTCATAGCCATTTTGGAACGCGTCTTCGGCGAAGCGGAAAGCAAGATCACATTGCAATTGGACAAGGCCATGGAAGAGTGCGTTTTCGCCGACAACGTCAACGAAGGTTTGCGCCAATATCTGGAACTGGCGCTGCAAGCTTTCGGTTTGGAAGGCGGCCACATTCGACTGGCGCAGGAAGGCAGGCATTCGCTGAGTTTCGCCGTCAGCGTGGGCAGGCTTTACGAGGCGACGCGCCACGCCCGCAGCGAAGTAGATTTCGGCGACATTTCACCTTTGGCGCGCGCCTTTCGCGAAGACGCGCCGACCATCGTTAACGACGCCGCCTCGAACATTGACCATCTGTGGTTGTGCGACCGTTACAAGGAACGCGGCAGCGATGACGAGGTCTATGCCGAACTCAAAGCTATCGTTTCCTTCGCCCATGTTCCTTTCATCACCGAAAGCGGCGAACGCGGCATGATTAGCCTGTTCGGAAACGCGCCCTGGTTTTTCAACCACTTTCACGTCCCGGTATTAAGAGCTTTGCGAGGTCGCGTGGCATTGCTTCTGGAAAACCTGAAGCGAAAGTTCAGTGAGAAATTCCTGTTGAGCATCAATCCCAGACTGCCGCGAATTCAAACCCTGGACGATATGGGCCGCAATCTGACCAACGTCACCGAACAGTTCGCGCGTTCGATCAACGCGGAATTCGCTTCGCTGTTTTTATGGGACGAGGATCAGCAGGTCTACATTCTGCGTGCGCAATACAACTGGCATGAACCGACATGGGTCAACGCCGCGCGCTATCGCAAAGGCGATGTCTGGACGGGGTCCGCCGGATTGGCCGGCGCGCCGCGTCACATTCACGATCTATTCCAGTACTTTGAAGAACACCACTATTCGCAGCACGGCCTTTACAACGAACAGATTTTCGGGCGCGAGCTTTCCGAAAAATTCACAGTCGAAGTCATCGGCTTGCCGCTGCGCATCGGCAACGACCAGATCGGCGTGATGGCGCTCTATCGCCGGGTCAGGGACAAACAACCCGGCGGTTTTTTGACTACTGATCCGAATTTGTTGACCGCCGGCGCGGCTGGTTTGACGGGGACGGTTCGTTTGCTTCAAGCCAACGGTGCCGAACGTTGGGAAAAAGAAGAGCTGCACCGGCATCAGGAAATTTACGAAGCCTGCACGCGCAAGG
>CAZRXE010000568.1:0-4779 GCA_964603695.1 uncultured Heliomicrobium sp. | reverse complement strand
CACCTTGCCCACGTCCACCGCCAGCAGGACTCACGCGCACGATGCACACGTCTGCATCATCGGGATTCGTTGTGGAAACGTAGCCGAATTGCGCCGCGACACTGGCATCCAGACCTTCGACATACATCCGCAAGCCCTTTTTCAGCGGCAGCAGATTGTTGGCGTTTTTCAGCAACACGATGGATTTGCGCTGCGCCAGATCGGCTTTGTCCTGAAATTCCTTTTTGCGCACAGTGCGTTCGGCTTCGTCGGGATTAGCGTAGGGATTCTCAAACAAACCGAGGCCGAAATACACGCGCAAAATGCGGCGCGCAGATTCGTCAATGCGCGCTTCGGTCAGGCCGCCGCCTTTGACGAGTTCGACAATCAGTTCCGGCGTCGCGTCGCCACCGATGCGGTCTACGCCTGCTTCAATGGCTTTTTTGTAGCGGTCTTTGACGCTCAGGCTTTCAACGCCCCACGGCATTCCCGTGGAAACGCCGGTGTCGGAATTGACGACGCCTGTGTAACCCAGCTTGGTGCGCAACAAATCCGTGATGATTTCTTTGTTATAGGCCATGCCGACGTCTTCGCTGGTCATGCCTTTGGGCACGGCGTAATACGGCATGATCATGGCCGTTCCGGCGGCAATCGCCGCCCTCCACGGTTGCAGGTGGTATTCCAGATTTTTGCCGGGATAGACCTGATTCTTGCCGTACGCGAAATGCGCATCCAAGCCGTCATCCGCCGGCCCCGCGCCGGGAAAATGTTTGGTCGTCAGCGCGACGCTGTGCGGGCCGAGCTTTTCGCCCTGAAAGCCTCGAATCAAGGCCGTGATGATCTCCGTCGTCAGTTTCGCGTCTTCGCCGAAGGTTTCGCGGAAACGATTCCAACGCGGCTCGGTCGCCACATCCACCATCGGATGATATGCGCCGCGCAATCCGACCGCGACGTATTCTTGCGCGGCAATGCGAGCGAATTCTTCGACCAACGCCATATCACGCGTAGCCGCTAAACCCAGCGGCCCCGGCCATTGCGAAAAAGCACTGCCCGCTTCCTGTATGCCGAACACATTCTGCGTGCCGTATTGGTTTCGCGGGTTGGTCACGAAAACGACGGGAATCCCCAGCCGCGAACCTTCCGCGATTTGCTGCGCGGCGTTCAGCCACGTGGCCATCGTTCGCGCCGGAAGATTTTCGCGATTGATGAACTGACGAATCTGCCGTCTGAGCAGTGCGTCGGTGGTTGCAGGCGAGTTCAGTTGAATCGGCCCCGGATTGAATGGATTCGTTCCGTATACGGCCTGTTCACTGACGCTGCCGTTGGGACCAGCGGACAATTGAGGCCCCACCATCAGCCCGGCTTTTTCTTCGATGGTCATTTGCGCGACCAGATCATTGACGCGCTCATCAATCGCACGCCGCCAGTCTTCGTAAGCATCCAGCTTGCCGTTCTTGTTAAGGTCTTTGAACAACAGACCATTGACTTGCAACACATTGACCACGCGCGCGCCGATGACAGGTTGTGGAACCGTGGTCTGGCTGAATCCGCCGCCGGCGAGCAGCAAAATTACGCTGAGCAAACTGATCTTTTTCATTTTTATTTCTCCGGCAAAACCTCTGCCCCGCTGATTTTGAAGACAAACGCGTGTCGGCTGGGAGCCTGATCCGGCCCCAGGTCAGGCGTGGTGATCGTCAGCACGCCGTTTTTCCACGATGTTTTCAGCGCGCCCGGCACGCCCAGCATTTCGACTTTGGCAGTGGCCGGAGCTTTCAGGTCGCGCAAGACAAGCTGTTTGCCCGGCCAGCCGGCAGTAATGGCGTAAAGCGCGTCCGGCTTTTTCGTGAAGAACACTTGTTTGACGGCGACACCGTCTTTCGGTTGCTGGCCGATCTGATCCATCAATTTGTACTTGACCATGAATTCGCCGTATTGCTGGTCGGGGCGTTTGCCGTCCGTCCATTGGCATTGGCGTCCGGCGGTGCGCGTGCCGTAAATGGCTTCGCCGTTCACTTTCAACCAATCGCCGATTTCCAGCAGCCGCTGTTCCATCAGCGGCGGAATCGTTCCGTCGGCGTTCGGGCCGATGTCCAGCAACAGGTTTCCGCCGCGACTGACCAGATCAATCAAAGTGAAGATGAATTCGCGGCCCGTCTTGTAATCGTCAATCCGTTCGGCGCGATTGACGCCATACGAATAGGCCATTCCGCGACTTTCTTCCCACGGATGCGAACCGTCTTTCAATCCGGCAGCATATTCCGTGGTCCAGTACCCGCCGTGTTTGTGGCGCGAATCCTTGCCCCAGCGATCATTGATGACTACTTCATCCTTGTTGGCGGTTTCATTGAACAGCCACGCCAGCAAGGCTTCGCTTTCCCAATCTTTGGATGGCAAATCCCATTCGCCGTCGCTGAAGATAATTGAAGGCTGATAGCGTGTGACAACGTCTTTGAATTGCGGCGTCATGTGTTCGCGGATGTATTTGGCGCGGTCGGTTTTCCAGAGCGGGTTGTACCATTCATAAAGCGAATAATAGAACCCGAACTTCAGGCCTTCGGCGCGGGTGGCCGTAGCCAGATCGCCAAGCAAATCGCGCTTCGGCCCGATTTCAACCGCGTTCCACGGACGTCCCCAAGTGCGGCTGGCTTCGGCGCTCGGCCACAGCGCGTAACCTTCGTGATGTTTGGAAGTCAGCACCACGTACTTGATGCCGCCGCGTTTAAAGACATCCGCCCACTGTTTCGGGTTGTAGAGTTCGGCTTTGAACTGCGGCGCGAAATCCATGTAATCGAAACCGTAATTTTTCTGATGAAATTCGCGCCACGGGGCGAACTTCGCCTGATTGCCCATAATGCGGTTCCAGTACCATTCGGCGTATTCGCCTACTTGGCCGTAGCCCGGCACTGAATACACGCCCCAATGAATGAACACGCCGAATTTGGCATCCAGGAACCATTCCGGCGTCGGACGTTGATCCAACGATTCCCACTTCGGTTCGTAGCGTTTGCTTTGCGCATTGGCATTGACGGCGATGCCGGTCGCAATCAACACCGCAATCAAGACGATGTTTTTGACGGATGCTCTCATGGTTTTCCTCGCAATGCCTTTTCAGGCGTAACAGCGCATTTCAAATAGGCGCGCCATTTTGTCGCCGTTGGTTTCCTTGACGTGCAGGCGGTTCGTTTGGCCGCAACCGACGCGAAATGGCGGCGGCGCAATCGCTGGCGCAACCGGTTGCATCTTCTGGCGAATTCGTTCCGCCGTGCGCTTGTCCTGACCCTGCCCCTGCGCGTCCAGCTTGATAAACATTGAATAGCCGGTCGTAGCGGCAGCCGTGGTGAGAAAATCGCGTCGCTTCATACCGTTTTCGTTGTCGTAAATTTAGTTCGCCCGGAATTTGGGCGGCTTCAGTGTATGCAGCCTTGCTGTGTTTGAGAAGTGCGTTGCGTTAATTCGCTTGCGCTTATTCCAACATACCTTCACGTTTTTCGTACTGCGCCCGACGCCGATGAGGTCAGGCTTGTTTCGCCGTTCGCCTTTGCAGTCGAGCGAATGAAACAGATACGCCAGCGCGTCTTCGGCCTTGCTTTCGGACCGATGTTGGCATCAATGATCTGCTCTGAAAAGTAGAAGCTCGCCGCTTGTGCCTGCGCCACCGTTGACGAAAACAGAGCAAAGCGAATCAGGAAGATTCGTCGCAGTGGAATCCTTTCTGCATCGGGTATTTTCTTGGATATGGCGTGGGCGCACACTGCAACGCGAACGTCTGCTGGCCGAAACCGTGTCGTTACCATTCTGAAGCGGCTCGGGCGAACACGAACGGTTGACGATTGCGGAGTTGGAAAGATTGACGGAGGCGGATCGAAATACGCTGAAAATGCGGTTGCGGAAGTTGACGTAGGCTGAGCGGATTGCGAAGTATGGGCAGGCACGGGCGACATGGTGTTCTTTGAAATAATAGGTTGACCGGTTACGTTGATACGGTCCGCGATTAACAATATCCAGAGAATTCACAGGCCGATTCAAAGTTACAACACCAGTAAAACATTAGGTTCTTTGTTAGTGGCCGTGAATGCCCCAATATCTCATGTCAGCAAGAAGCGAAAGCATCACGTCTGTTCAACTCCAGCCAGATGCGGCGGAAGAGGTTGGCCACGTCGCTCAATCCGTAGCAGCGGCGTTTGATGACCTTGATCTTGTTACTCAAGCCTTCGATCCAATTGCTGTTCGACCGATTGACGAAGTAGTTGGTGATGATCTCCATTCGTTCTCTGATCGTCCTGATGAATTTGTCGAAGCAGTCCAGGCAGCTTTTTTCGACCTCCGCAATCCATTGAGCAGGCTCGCTTGCACCAAGTCCTTGCTCTGTCGAGTGTCGAAGATTTTGGTCAGCTTCTCGCGCAAGGCGTACGCTTTGCGCAAAGTCGGCGAGCATTCAAACAGCAGATCGAGTACTTGTTGTTCTTCTTTGGTCAGGTCTTCCGACTTGCGACGCAAGGCCTACGGCACGCCTCTCAAGCTGCTCAACTCGCTTTTGGAAAGCAGTTCTTTCATCTCGCTTTTACGTAGACCATCGAGCGCCGCGCGATAGAGTTTGGCAACGTGAAAGCGGTCGCCGACCACGCGCGCTTGCGGCAACACTTCCTGCGCCGCGTTGATGAAGCCGTCGTACAGATCGGAGCAGACCTCTTCAACCGTTTAGTGACCACGACATTTTGGGGAATCTCACGGACGCTAACAAAGAACCATAATTTGGAACGACACGTTGATCAATGGGCGAACTATGCCAACACGGAGAGG
>CAZRXE010000567.1:0-14017 GCA_964603695.1 uncultured Heliomicrobium sp. | reverse complement strand
CGGTTGCGGCACAGGTACAAACCGAAGTGCCTCCGGTCATACCTGGCGCAAAGCCTGTGCAGGTCGAGCGCATCAAGATTCACGGGACAGCGCTCGAAGGTAATCTGGAAAAAGATGCAGTTGACCGCGATGTCCTGGTCTTTTTGCCGCCGAGCTACGCCAGGGAAAAATCCCGCCGGTATCCGGTCGTCTATGCCTTGCACGGGTATTCCATCGGCGCAGAACAATGGAGCAAGGAAATTCATGTGCCGCAAACCATCGAAGGTGCATTTGCGCAGGGCGCGAAAGAGATGATCGTCGTGCTGCCCGATTCCAAGACCGTGCATAACGGTTCGATGTATTCGAGTTCTATCACCACCGGCGATTTCGAGAACTTCATCGCGCGCGATGTGGTGGCTTATGTTGACGCGCATTACCGCACGATTCCCAATCGGCAGAGCCGTGGGTTGGTGGGCCATTCGATGGGCGGTTACGGCGCGACACGCATCGGCATGAAGCATGCGGATGTGTTTGGCAGTTTGTACATTATGAGTCCGTGTTGCTTGTCGCCGCGACAAGTTGGGCCGCCAAATCCCGAGATGGAAAAGACGCTTGCCGAAGTAAAAACGCCGGAAGATTCCGCTAGGTTGCCATTCGGCCCGCGCGCCCAGTTGGCCAGTGCCGCCGCGTGGTCGCCGAACCCGAAGAATCCTCCGTTGTATCTCGATCTACCGACAAAAGACGGCAAGCCTCAACCGGAGGTGCTGGCCAAATGGGCGGCGAATGCGCCGCTGGCATTTCTGGACCAGTACGTTGGAAATTTGCGCCAGTACCGCGCGATTTCGATGGATGTCGGCGACAAGGATGGATTGCGGAACGATACCAGCAAGTTGCACGAGGCGATGGACAAATACGGCATCGCGAACAGCTTCGAGTTGTATCAAGGCACGCATACCAGCGCCGTAGCCGTGCGCTTTCAAAATTACGTCTTGCCGTTTTTCAGCAAGCATCTGTGTTTCACCAAAGATTGTAAGTAACGCACACGTTCCATGAAAAAAATCCTTATGGTAGTCGCCTTCATGATGATGGCGGCCGTTTATCTCCGTAATTCGCGGGTTTCCGCGCTTGATGGTCAAGTTGGAATTCACGACCCTTCGAGCATTGTTTCCTGCGACGGCAAGTACTACACCTACGGTACGGGCGGTACCTGTCTCGTTTCGGATGATGGATGGACCTGGCGTCGTGGAACTCCATTGCCGCGCCGTGGCCTGGCACCAGACGTGACCCACATCGGCGACAAATACTTTTTGTACATCGCCGCCAACAGCGGAGTCACCAAGGCAGACATCTTCCTGTTAACGAATAAAACGCTCGATCCGAATTCGCCGAACTATAAGTGGGAAGAGGGCGGCGTCGTGGCGTCTTCGGACGGCGTCGAGGACTGCAATGCGATTGATCCGGGCGTCCTGCTCGATCCTACGACCAAGCGGCTGTGGCTGACTTACGGCTCCTACTTTGGCTACATCCGATTGGTGGAGCTTGATCCCAAAACGGGCAAGCGCCTGAATCCCGCCGTCAAGCCTGTCAACATCGCCATCAACAGCGAAGCCTCGATCATGATTTATCACGAAGGCTGGTATTACCTGCTGGTCACGCACGGCAGTTGCTGCCGAGGCGCCGATTCGGGCTATAACATCCGCGTTGGTCGCGCAAAGAAAGTCACCGGGCCATTTCTGGACAACATGGGCGTAGACATGATCCAGGGCGGCGGCAAACTGTTAGCCACGTCATCGGGGCGTGTGATTGGCCCCGGCCACTTCGGGTTGTTTGATCTTGGCGATGGCGTGCAGCGGTTCTCACTTCACTATGAAGCCGACCTAGACAGGGGCGGGGCCAGCGTGCTCGACATTCGCCCGTTGCAATGGAAAGACGGCTGGCCAGTCGCTGGCGAGAACTTGCAGGCAGGCACGTATCAGTTTGAATCCGTGCGCACCGGGACTGTGCTTGAACTGGCTGTCGAAGGATTTCCCGTCGGCGGCAGACCCGTGCGGCGCGGCCCGCCGCCCGGAGTGCAAGGTGCTGGTGCTCCTGGCGGAAACGCAGGCCCGCCGCCCGGTACTGGAGGCGGCATCTTCGCGGGCACTGGAAAACCGATCCCAACGCAAGATGTCGCGGAGGTTGCGCCGAAATGGCCTACAGGCAATGTTGATGTGCGGATGGGCAACTACCTGTGCCAGGCACAGCAGAAGTGGACGATTGAGCCAGTGGCCGGTGCAGGCGGTTATCTTGGCGCGCCCTATTTCAAAATCACCATTGCCGGAACAAACAGAACATTGGCCGCGACGGAAGGCGGCGAGCTTGTTGCTCTATCTGCCTTCACCGGAAGCGCCGAACAACTTTGGCGCTTCGATCAACTGGCGGACGGCAGTTGGCGTATTAGCCCCAAGGCGATTCTCAATAGGAAAGAAGCTCTAGTCCTTTCTGCTGTGGGCAGTAGCTTCTCCACGCTCGCCAAGTTCGATCCTCTAAGCGAAAAACAGCGTTGGCTGATCAAAACCCCGTAAGCCCAAGTAAATGCTGTAGCCGCGTAGCGGCATTTGAATGTAGTGCAGTTCGTCGTGCGGCCTGCAAAGCGTTCAGTAACCATCGCGTCGCGTAGTATAAATGCAAAGGCAAGCTCCCCCGCAGGCCGTAAACGACCTGACCACATTCAATCGTCACGACCTGACGAAAAAGGCTGAACCGTTACAATCCCAGAAGGCAATTACTCAGGAACATTCATGGAGACGCACTTCATAAAACAGATCATATTCGTTGCTGCAATCACGGTTTTGGCGCTTGCCACGGCCTCGGACCTTGCGGCTCAGATTCCGCCCGTCACGTTAACGACACCGACCACACCGGAAAAATCACCGAACGCGGATGGCTTCATTCAACGCTGGCTAGTGCTGGAACCAATTCCGGCCAATGGACTGACGGACAACGCGGTGCAGGCGTTGGTCAAAAAGGAGCATTTTCCGAATCAGTTGACGCTCATGCCTAAAGACGGTAACAAGGTGACGGTCGGCGGCAACGAGCTTACCTGGCACGCAGTGGACACGCTGAATTACAACGCCAACCTTTTTCACTTCGCCCGCGCGCAGGGCAAGAAGACTTCCGACGTGCTGTTCTGGGCGGTGACCGTCATCCACAGCCCGCGCGAAATGCGTGATGTGCGGCTGGCGATTGGATCCAACGCGGCGTCAGTGTGGTGGGTTAACAGCAAAGAGGTCATCGGTATTTATGGCGACCGCCAGACCGTCATTGACGATGGCGTATCCAAGCGGCTCACGCTCAACAAGGGGCCGAACGTCGTGCGCGCCGCGATTGTCAACGGCGGCGGTGCCACGGACTTCTGCGCACGGTTTCTTGATGCAGAAGACAAACCGATCAAAGACATTACCGTGAGCCTCAGCGAAGTTCGCGCCACATCTTTACCTGCAAAACCACGAAGACAACCCCAATAGTCCGTAAACTAAATGGCTTGAGAAGAATGGTCATGGAGCGCATAGAGATCAGGGAACCAATCATCTGAGTTTCTCTTCCAGGCTATGTTTTCCGTGGCTGGTTTATCTTAAGTTCGATAGGAAAACGCCGGTCAATCCGTCGATTAACCGGCGTTTTGTGCGTTATCAGTTTTAGCTTAGGGTCGCCAGCTTACGGTCGAATAATGTAATCGGGCCAGCAACTCTCGGACGCCTTCAACAGAACGTCGAGTTCATTGAAGCCGAATCGGATGACGCCGGTCGCCGCCGCGTTACTGGCCGCGAACTTCGGATCGAGAATCTTGGCGATTTGATCGCGCACGCCTTCCAGATGCGCTTTGGTTGCGCGGTCGGTGGTGCGCGCCAACGCCGTGCCGACAGAGGCATTCAACGCCCGCAATTCGGCGCGATAAAACGCCCGTTCGTCGCCGCTGCTGATAAACAACCCGGCAAACGCCGCCGGCAAACCCGCCGGCAAGGTCGGCGCGGGAGCATTGAGTTTGTTGTTCGTCAGGTCCAGATAGGCGCGCTGCAAGTTGCGGCGATAAGCGTCAATCTTCACCTGCGGCGTGTCCAGTTCTTTCCAAACGCCTTTGCGCACGTCGGCGAGGAAATCGGCGGGTTGATATACCTGCTCGCCGTCGAGCGCCTGCTGTTCCACCAACCGCGCGAAACGCGAACTGGACAGCAGACTGTTCAGCACGCTGTTCTGCGCGTTGCGCACACGGTTGAGCGCGCCGAGGGGTTCGATGCGGCGCAGGATTTCCTTGTCCAGCGCCCAGGTCGGTGTAGCGAAAGCGTTTTCATTCAGGAAACGCACGGCTTCCTGTTGATGCGCCTTTGAAATCGGATTGAAGCGGGTGCCTTGCTGGCCGATGTGTTTCTGTTGCGTGTTGAATCCGCCGACGATGGCCGCCACGTGATTCAGTTCCAGCGTCCACTGGCCGAACATACGCCCGTACAACTCTTCCAGGTCTTCGTAAGGCTGTCCCTGTTCGGTGGTCGTTGCCGTCATCAACATCTTGGCCACGCGCTGCAAATTCTTGAGGCCGAGCGCAGTGGATTTAACCGCGTCGGCATCGCCAACCGCTTCGGTCAGTTCGCCCGGATCGCTGCCCGCCGAACCCGCGGTCGAAAAGCGCAGCCACGGCGTTTTGTCCTGTTCGCGTGCCCATTCGTCCAGCGTCGCTTTTTCGTCATCCGCCGTGCGCGCGCTAGGAATCGGTTTGTAACCCCACATCGTCGCCCACAAATCGTAAGGGCCGATGCCCGGAATCAAATCCTCGACGGGAATGTTGTCTTCGGGCTGCGCGACGTAATTGAAGCGGGAGTAATCCATCAAGGTCGGCGTGTGGCCCATTTTTTTGACCCATTCGCGGTCGCGGACTTTTTCCTGCGGATACATCGAACTGGCTTTCATGTTGTGCTGGAAGCCGAGCGTGTGGCCGACTTCGTGCGCGACGACATATTCCAGCAGCACGCCCATCAGGTCGTCCGGCAACGGCAGCTTTTGCGCGCGCGGGTCGAGCGGGCCTGCTTGCAGGAAGTACCACGAACGCTGCAGGTTCATGATGTTGTGATAGAACTGAATGTCCGATTCCAGAATCTCGCCCGTGCGCGGGTCGTGAACGTGCGGCCCCGAAGCGTTTTCAATCGTCGAAGGCAGCCAGCGAATCACCGAATAACGCGCGTCTTCCGGACTGAAATCCGGGTCTTGTTCCGGCGTCGGCGCTTCTTTGGCAAGAATCGCGTTCTTGAAACCGGCGGCCTCAAATGCTTTCTGCCACTTCTCGACGCCGCGTTTCATATACGGAATCCATTTGGTGGGCGTGGCCGCGTCAATCCAGTAAACAATCGGTTTGACCGGTTCGGAGACCGCCGCGTTGGGGTCTTTCTTTTCCAGCCGCCAGCGCGTGATGTAGGTGCGTTGCGGCGCGCGATGTTCGTCGCGGCCATAATCCATCTGGTTGACTGAAAAATAACCGACGCGTTCATCAAACACGCGCGGCATCATCGGCTTTTCCGGCAGTTTGACCAAGCTGTAATGCAGCACCACCGTCGCGCTGCCCGGACGCATGCCGCCGGCACCGGCCGGAACGGGCGCGCCGAGTCCGGCAGGCGGAGTCGTGCGCGTATAGGTATGCGAGGCTTCGGCTTCGATGTTCGTAGGGTACGGCGAGACGCGCTCGATGTACGAACGCGAAGCATCCATCGCCGTGGCGCTGAGCCGTTGGCGCGCGCTGAATTCAGGCACGTCGGTGGTGAACAAGCGCGTGACTTCGATCACTGCCGCTTCATTCGGCCCCCAGGCCGCGACGGGAAAACTCATGATGATCGAATCGTTGTTGGCCGCCTGCACCGCGCGCGCCACCGGCAATCGTGGGTCAGCGACGACGCTGTAATCAACATTGCGCAATTGAATCTTGTTGCCGTTGCGTTCCCAACGCACGACGCGATTTCCCAGCGCCTGTCCGCCGTAACCCACGCCCAGCGTGGTGCGCGCGATTTGCGTCACCCACAAGAACTCCTTGTTGAATTCGCTTTTGGGAATCTCGTAGTAATACCTGTCCTTCACCTGATGCACGGTGAAGACGCCTTTTTTTGACTTCGCCTCTTTGGTGATGACCCGGTCGTAAGGCTGCGGGTCCTGCGAAGGCGGAGTGAAGCCGGGACGTTGCGCGGCAGCGGCGGGTGCCTGCACTTCTGGTGGCGGATCCTGCGCCAGCGCCGCCAGCGCGACGCCGAACAGGCATAAGCTCATCAGAAAAACTCTGATCGTTGTTTTCATAACGGTGTTCCTCCTGGCGTTGAAGATGAATGTAATTCGCCGCTCACGTACCGATCGGAAAGGACGCCGAACCACTCCGGCCTAAAACATGAGCTGCCCAAGTCGCTGTCTATATTGTTTAGGATTTTGGTTGCCGACGTGACTGCTGAATCAGGAACTTCGACAACAGTCGGTCTTCGGATTCGCAACATAGGCTATCACCGAGAACACTTTTCCGCACACAAAGCGCGGCGATATTGGAATTTTATTCAAGACTTTTGGAACAATCAGCGTCGGCGGCCTACAATTTTGGACAAGAAGAACTCATTCGGAAAAACAATATGAACCTTCACTCCCGCTTGTTGTGCGTCTGTTTTTTGTTGGGCTGCCTATTGGGCTGCACGCCGGAATTGCCGATTGCGGCGCTCCCTGCGCAAAAATCCGTCGTCTCGCCTCGTCCGCAAAAGATCATCAACTACGGCGGCGGCTGGAAAGACGGCCAGGTCAATGAGCCTTGCATTCTGGTCAATCCGAAAGATCCGTCGAAGTTGCTTATGTTTTATTCCGGCATGCAGCTCGGCGGCAGCCAGGGCGCAATCGGTAAGGCCTGGGCGAACATCAGCGAACCGCTCGTCTGGCACGAAGACGCCGCCAATCCGCTGATGACCGCCGACTCCAACATCCCGTTTGAAGCTTCGGCTATCCGGCTCGACACCGTGATTTATCAGAAAGCGCGCGACGAATACTGGATTTATTACACCGGCAGCAATTTCAAAACACAGGCGGACGCCATTGGCCTGGCGATTTGTCCGGCGGGCAAGGACGGCTACAGTCAGGTGACGACGGCCAATCTCAAACGTTACGAGGGCAATCCGATTCTGTCGCCGCGCGGGCAGGGCCGCGAAGATGAAAGCTATGTTTCGCAGGGCGCGGTGTTTCGGGAACGTGGCAAATGGTATTCGCTTTATTCTTACCGCACGTCCAAAGCCGTGCTGCCGGGACTGCGGCTCGCTGTTTCGTCCGACGGCAAACACTGGACAAAACAGCCCGGCGCGGATTTGCTGGTCGCCGCGCCCGAATCCGTTTACATCGAATGGCACCAGATTTATAAGATCGGCAAACGCTACGTCATGCTTTACGAAGGCTACAACGGCGGCACGCGCTGGGGCGCGGACATCGCCGTCAGCGACAGTTTGACCACGGGCTGGAAAAAAGCGCCCGTCACGCTGATTGACCAAACTAGATGGGCGAACTATTCGGATGAACAGCTCTTCCACGTGGCGACGCCGGCACTCTATCGAATTCGTGGGCATTGGTATTTGTACTTCCAGGCCGCGCATTCAGGGTTTTACATCAAACAACATTGGGCGTTGTGGGGAATGGAATGCGACGATTTGCCAAGACGGATAGCCGCATTACCTTGAAAACTCCTTCGTCAATCTTAACGAGAAATCGCACCATGAAACATACCGTACGCATTTTCATCGCCTTGCTCATCGGCCTGAATCTTTTCGGCCAATCCGCGCCGCGCGTCACTGGCTCGCAATCACGCAAACCCAACGTGCTGTTCATCGCCGTGGACGATCTCCGCCCGGAATTCGGCGCTTACGGCAGCGGCTACATTCATTCGCCGAACCTGGATCGGCTGGCCAAACAAGGCGTGACCTTCGATCGCGCCTATTGCCAGCAAGCCGTCTGCTCGCCTTCGCGTTCGAGTTTGTTGACCGGTACGCGCCCCGACACAACGAAGGTCTGGGATTTGGTGACGCATTTCCGCGCGGCGATTCCTGATGTCGTGACGCTACCGCAACATTTCAAAAACAACGGCTATTTTGTGCAAGGCATGGGCAAGCTCTATCACGGCGGCTATGACGATCCGCCGTCGTGGTCAGTGCCGTGGAGCAATCCGAAAGTCGTAACCTACGGCATTGCGGAAAACGAGGCCCGTCAAAAAGCCAGTCGTGGACAGGAAGGTCAAGGCATTCGCGGCCCCGCGTTTGAAGGCGCGGACGTGCCGGACAACATCTTTCACGACGGCGCGCTAGCCGAAATGGCCGTCAAAACGTTGGGCGAGATGGCCAAAAAGAATCAACCCTTCTGGCTCGGCGTGGGCTTCACCAAACCGCATCTGCCCTTTGTCGCGCCGAAAAAATATTGGGACTTGTACGACCTGAAGAAAATCCAGCTTGCGCCGAATCCATTCCGCGCCAAAGACACGCCGGAATTCGCCGTCCTGCCGGGCGGCGAAATGCGCGCCTATCAAAACATTCCCACTGGCGACATTCCCGACGATCTGGCGCGACAACTGAAACACGGCTATTACGCTGCCATCAGTTACATGGACGCGCAACTCGGTAAAGTGCTGGACGAACTAGATCGGCTGAAACTGCGCGACAACACGATTGTCATACTCTGGGGCGACCACGGCTGGAAGCTCGGCGAACACGGCGCGTGGTGCAAACACTCCAACGTCGAAAACGACACCCACGCGCCATTGATCGTTTCTGCGCCAGGATTGAAAACCGCCGGCAAACACAGCTCTTCGCTGGTGGAATTCGTGGATGTTTACCCGACACTGGCCGAACTCGCCGGTTTGCCGCTGCCGCAACACCTGGAAGGCGTGAGCCTGGTTCCCGTCCTGCGCGATCCGGCCAAATCATTGAAGGCCGCCGCCTTCAGCCAGTATCCGCGCCCGAATCGCGGCCAGCCGCTGATGGGCTATTCGATGCGGACGGATCGCTATCGCCTGACGCGCTGGGTGGCGCGCAACGACCACAGCAAAGTCGTAGCAACGGAACTTTACGATCACCAAACCGATCCGCAGGAAAACGTGAACATCGCCGCCGATCCGAAACACGCCGCGCTGCTCGCCAAGCTGACGGAAACTTGGGAAAAAGGCTGGCGTGGCGCAAAAATGAAATAGGACTGACGCAAAATCCGGAAGCGCGAACCTACTTGCTCGCGAATATGACCGCGCAACTTTCTCTTGGATTTGCACTTGCGCAATCCGGCGAATCGGTAAACACTGCGCCCATCCAACCGGCACTTGCATCGCCGACAGCCGCGTGGAATGGAGCGGTTGAACGAAATAAGTACCTACAAAATCGAATTGCTTTCTTTAGCTGGGTTTCGCATCACAAAACAATTAGTTTCAACCGGTAGCCATCTGACTACCGCACCACCCCTTGATCGGAGATCGCCATGAAAAAGTTTGTTTTTGCTTTCACCCTCTTGTTGATGGCAATCACAGTCTCTGCGCAAACGCCCACAGCAGGACTGACCGGGCGAGTGACTGATGCCAATGGCGCAGTCGTTCCCGGCGCAACCATCAAAGTCACCAACCTGGCCACCAACATTACTCAACAAACCGTTTCCAACGCCGCCGGAGATTTCGTGCTGCCTTACCTGAACCCGGCTGCTTATTCGCTTGAAGCGCAGGCCGGCGGTTTTCGCACTTATAAACGAGCCAGTTTCACTTTGGATGTCGGGCAGACTTTGCGTTTGGACATTGCGCTGGAAGTCGGCGCGACTTCGGAAACCGTCAACATCACGGACGCGCCGACGGCCTTGACCACCGAAACCGGTACGCGCGGCGAAGTCATCACCGGCGCGGAAATCGCCGAACTGCCGCTGGATGGGCGCAATTTCAGCGATCTGGCCTTGCTCAGCGGCGGCGTCATTCCGCGCGGCGACGGTGGCGACGGTTCGTTTGCCGTCAATGGCGGACGCGGCGACAACACGGGCTTTTTGCTCGACGGCATGAACAACACGCAGCGCCGCAATACCGGCGTGGTCATCAATCCGCCGATTGAAAGCATTCAGGAATTCAAAATGCTGACCTCCGGCTTTTCGGCAGAATATGGCCGTTACGCGGGCGGCATGCTCACGGCGGTGACCAAAAGCGGCAGCAATCGTTTTCACGGTTCGCTCTATGAGTTCATGCGCAACGACGTTTTCGACGCCAAAGGCTATTTCGATCCCGAACGGTTGAAGCTACGCCGCAATCAATTCGGCGCGACGATTTCCGGGCCGGTCAGAATTCCCAAAATCTACAACGGCAAGAACCGCACCTTCTTTTTGCTCGCGTGGGATTCGCTGCGCGAAATCAACGGCAATGCCGAACGCGCGTTGACTCCAACACCGGAAATGCTGCGCGGCGATTTTTCCAAAGTCACCGATATCAACGGCAGACCGATCACGCTGACAGACACCATCAACCGCGTGCCTTTCGCCAACAATCAGATTCCGGCCAATCGCTTTGATCCCGTCGCAGTCAAATTGCTGAAGTACTTCCCCGCGCCGAACCTGACGGGCAGCGCCTTCAACTTCGTCACGCAGGGCAACGCAACAAACAGTTTCGACAGTTTCAGCGTCAAGGTTGACCACAACCTGAGCGACAAAGACCGCCTGACCGGCGGCGCGTTCTGGCGCACGCGCAGCACTTACACCCCTGTCAACGGCAGCCGTTCGCCGCTCCCGATTTTCGGTTCGTCAAATACGCCAAACGAATTGCTGACTTATATTCGTTATCTGCGCACTTTCACGCCGACAATGTATCTGGAAGCGAGCGCCAATTATTCGCGCCGCGACAATCGCGAAATCTGGCCGGGCAGCGGCGACAGCACGGATTGGGCGGCGGAAACCGGCTTCAACGGCGGCACCAAAAATCCAGTGGCGGCGGGGCCGCCTTATCTTGTGTTGACGGGTTTTCTGCCGATTGGCCCGGCCTTCGATATTCCAAAAATCTGGGCGTTCAACAACTATCAATACGCCGCCACTATGACCTGGATTCGCGGCCCGCACTCGTTCAAATTCGGCGCGGACGCCCTGCGAATGCAGTATTTTTCGCGCAGTTACGGCGACACGCGCGGGCGCGTGAATTTCCTGGGACGCTTCACCGGCCATCCGGTCGCGGATTTTCTGCTGGGCTGGATTGACAGCGACCGGCGTCAACTGGACGCCACAGGGCCTTACGCTTTGATTACGAACTATGCCGGCTTTGTGCAGGACGATTGGAAAGTGACGCGCAACCTGACGCTCAATCTGGGCTTGCGTTACGACCTGATGAAACCGGCGCAGGAAAAATATGACGCGCTGGCGCAGTTCATTCCTTCCCTCGGCAAAATCGTCGTGGCCGGAACCGGCACGCTGAGCGAAACCGAATTCAACAACCGTTTGACGGCGGCCAATCTGGCGTCGCAAGTCGTCAAAGCCACAGATGTCGGTTTGCCAGACACGATTGTCAAAACCGACCGCAACAATTTCGCGCCGCGTTTTGGCTTTGCTTGGCGCGTGTTTGGCAATAACAAAACCGTGTTGCGCGGCGGTTACGGCATCTTTTACGGATCGAGTTCGCTTTATCGAATGGATGAATACACGGACACGTATCCCTTCGGCGTGACTGAAACGTTCAGCCGCGTTTCGACAGACCCGCGCCGATTGACGCTGTCCAATCCTTTCCCGACAGACCGCCGCGCCTTCAGCGGCGTGACCAGCACCTTCGGGCAGGAAAGCGACTCGCCCGCCACGCAATACATTCAATCGTGGAATCTGGCGATTGAACGCGAGATCGGACGCGGCACGGTCATCGAAGTGGCGTATGCCGGGTCGAAAGGAACGCACCTGCAACGTCGCTACGATTTGAACCAGGCAGGCCGCACGCAGGCCACCAGTACCATCCGGCCTTATCCGGCCTTCGCTTCGATCAACATCATCAACGACGGATCGAATTCGATTTACAACTCCGGCCAATTGACAGTGCGCCGTCGGCTGTCGAAACAACTGTTTTTGCGCGGCACGTACACCTACGCCAAATCCATTGATGAATCGTCGAACACGGGCGGCACGATTGCCTTCAACTTTTCGCAGGCGCAGGATTCGCGCAATCTGGCGCTGGAACGCGGGCGTTCGGATTTCGACATCGGCCACACCTTCGCGGGCAGTTTCGTTTGGGCACCGGACTTCTCGAAACATTGGCTGTTAAAGGATTGGCAATTGGCCGGAACCAGCAATATTTACAGCGGACAGCCGTTCACGCCGCGCGTGGCGACTGTGAATTTCGTCAACGGCGAAGCCACACGGCCCGACCGCATCGCTTCGGGCAAAGTGGACAACCCGACGCCGGATCGCTGGTTTGACCGTAGCGCATTTGTCGTTGTGCCAACTGGCGCGTATCGCTTCGGCAATTCAGGCCGCAACATTCTGGACGGCCCCGGCACGATTATCATCAACACTTCGCTTTCGCGCCGTTTCCGCTTTGCCGAAAACAAGGCGATTCAATATCGCGTGGAAGCATTCAACCTGCCGAACCATCCCAACTTCGGTTTGCCCGACAACAACGTGGACACGCCGACCGTGGGAACCATCAAACGCGCGAAAAACAGCCGCAATTTGCAGATGAGTTTGCGACTGGAGTTCTAGCGCGGATTTCAGCTCGACGTGCGGAATTAGCCACCGAGGAACAGAGACACAGAGATTTTTGAATTCTTCTCTGAGTCTCTGTTCCTCGGTGGCAAAGCCGTATATTCAAAGGAGACTTCAACAATGCACATCGGCTTCTTTCATCGCGTCTGTCTGGCCTTGCTGTCGGCAATGCTGCTAGCCGGCGTTTCGTTTTCTCAAACGCAATATTCGGCGGAAATCCGCCGCACCAGTCACGGCGTTCCGCACATCACCGCCAAGGATTACGGCAGCCTGGGCTTCGGCGAAGGTTATGCATTTGCGCAAGACCATCTGTGTTCGCTGGCCGATCAGGTCATCAAAGTGCGCGGCGAACGCGCCAAATATTTCGGCGCGGGCGAAAACAATCGCCATCTGAACAGCGACTTAACGATGCGCGCCTTCGGCCTCTATGACCAGGTGCGCGAAATGTTGAAGACAATGGATGCCGATCAGCGCGCAATGGTCGAAGGTTACGTCGCCGGCTACAACCAATACCTGCGCGAAGTGGCGGCCAAAAGCGTCAAAGGCTGGTGCAATGGTCAGGATTGGGTGCTGCCGATCACGGCGGAAGATTTGATGGCTTATCAACAAAGCGTCGTCGTCACCACCACCAATCTGGCCGAAATGATTGCCACCGCCGCGCCGCCAAAAAACGAAACGGCGTATGCCACGCCGGCGGGCTTTCCCGAATTCGATTTTGCCAGCAATGGCTGGGCAATTGGTTCTGAACGTTCCGCCGGTGGGCGCGGCATGCTCATCGCCAATCCGCATTATCCGTGGATCGGCTCCAACCGGTTTTGGGAAAAGCATCTGGTCATTCCCGGCAAACTGGATGTTTACGGCGTGGGCTTGCTGGGTTCACCGGGCGTGGCCATCGGCTTCAATCGAAACGTGGCCTGGACGCACACCGTCTCGGCGGGCAAACGCTTCACGATGTACTCGCTCGATCTGGTGGCGGGCAATCCGACGCAATACCTTTATGACGGCAAGCCGCGCGAAATGACCAGCAAAGTCGTCAGTGTCGCCGTCAAACAAACAGACGGTTCGCTGAAACAGGTCGAACGCCGGATTTTCTTCAGTCATTACGGCCCGATCATCAATTTCCCCGGCGTGGGCTGGACGGCCAAACGCGCCGTCACGGTGCGCGATGCCAATCTGAACAACACCGGTTTTCAAACGCAGCGCATGGCCATGAATCGCGCGCGCAGTTTGGAAGAGTTCAAGAAAGCACACGCCGATTACAACTCTCTGCCCTGGGTCAACACCATCGCCACCAGCGCCGACGGACGCGCCTGGTACGCCGACA
>CAZRXE010000566.1:0-2680 GCA_964603695.1 uncultured Heliomicrobium sp. | reverse complement strand
CATTGCGGCAATCAACGCCGTAACAAGGGGTGCAAAGACGATGACAACTACCGGACAGAAACAAGCGCCAATCAATCATTATCTGAACCCTGACCTGAAAAGCCCTTTGGCTCAGGAGTTCGAAGATAAATTAACCGACTTGATCGTTGGGCAGGACAGGGCTGTCCGACGGATCACAGGTTTATATCAAATCTTTTTAGCCGGGCTTTCCCATCCCGGACGCCCCATCGGCACGCTGCTGTTTTTGGGGCCAACCGGTTCCGGCAAAACACGCGTCGTCGAAGCGGCGGCGGAGGTTTTGTTCGGCGATTCCAACCTCGTCACCAAAATTGACTGCGCCGAATTCCAACACTCTCACGAAATCGCCAAATTGATCGGTTCGCCTCCAGGCTACTTGGGGCATCGCGAAACTTCGCCGATGCTGACGCAAGAAAATGTGGATCGCTCGCATACGGAAAACCTGAAGCTGAGTCTGGTGCTGTTCGACGAAATCGAAAAAGCCAGCGATTCGCTTTGGCAGTTGTTGTTGGGCATTTTGGACAAGGCGACGTTGACGCTAGGCGACAATCGCCGGGTGGATTTTTCGCGCTCCATCGTGATTATGACTTCCAACCTGGGGGCGCGCGAAATGAGCGAGATGATTTCCGGCGGCATAGGCTTTGCGCCGAAATCCGGCGTGATTGATGCCGAAGTGGATCAGAAAATTTATCGCACGGCTTCGGAAGCAGCCAAGCGGAAATTCTCGCCGGAGTTTATGAACCGCATTGACAAGGTGGTGGTCTTTCGCAGCCTGCGCGACGATCATCTGCGGCAGATTCTTGAAATCGAATTACGCGCCGTGCAAGATCGCGTAATGCGCGGCACGGGCGAAAAGTTCATTTTCAAATGTACCGAAGCCGCCAAGGAGTTCTTGCTTGAAGAAGGCATTGATTTCAAATACGGCGCACGCCATTTGAAACGCTCCATCGAACGCTTTCTGGTCTATCCGCTGTCTAATCTGATTGCCACGGGCCAAGTGGCGATGGGCGATTTGCTGTTGGTGGATTTCTCGCCGGAAATAGGCAAGCTGGTCTTTACCAAACAATCCGGCGGGGCGCTGGTTCCTGGCGATTACGAACATTACGGCTCGCAGGAACACAGCAGGCCAAGCAATAGCAACGCCATTGCCATTCACCCGGAATTCGGACCGGCTCCTGCGCGCGCCAGAGAGTAATCATCTTCCATTTGTTATTTGGAATTTGTCATTTGTCATTTGCTTCGTGAGACCGACAGGCAATGACAAATGACAAATCTAAAATAGCAAATGGAAAATTAGCCCGTAGTCACTATCGCCGCTTCCTCGCCAATCTCAACTTCCATTCGCAACAACGCCGAACTCAAGGTTTTCCCCTGCGGGTCAGTCTTCAAGGAAACCGTTCCGCCACCGCCCAGACTTTCGTACAGCAGAAAGTTAAGCGCTCCCAGATTCGGCAATTCGTATCGTTCAACTTCGCCTTTGCAAATGCCTGCGAAGTGTCGTTTGACGCGCTCAGAGGTGACTTCGCGAACTAGGATCGGATAAAACTCCGGTTTCAGGGCAATCAATCCGATGTTGGCCGTGTCGCCTTTGTCACCCGAACGGGCGTGCGCGATTTTCAGAAGTTTGACTTTCATGCGTTCTCCTACTTGATCGGGTAGCTCTCACTTTTTCCGTTCCGGGCGTTCGTCACGGTAAAGCTTTTCTTCGCCGCGTCCACCGCAACGCGAATCATAAACGCTGCGTCGTTATGCTCTTCCAGATTGGCGATGTAATCGGCGGGCGCGTTTTGGTCGGCGGCGAGGGCGACGTTGCGATGGACTTGCCAGAAGCCTTTCAGCGAAGGCAGGTCGCGCAGGGTTTTGATGGTTTCCAGGCTGCCGCCTTTGCGCGCGCCGTTGTTCATGATGGCGACGGTGGGTTTGATGGTGCGCAGCAGCAAAGGATTGTTGCTGCTGTTCAATCCGTGATGCGCCACTTGATACAGGTCAATTTCGCCGATCAGGTTTCGCGGGCAAACCAGTTTGTGTTCGATGTTCCAGGTCAAATCGCCGGAGTCCAGGAAATCAAAGGTGCCGTAACGCAGCAGCAAAACGACGCTGCGGGCGTTGTCTGATTTGTCTTCAGCCTGCATCGCGGCGCTGGTGCATTCGGCGGACGGCGTCGCTTTCACCTTGCTCGGCGGAATTTCGCCGCGCGTCGAAAGACATTGCAGCGTGATTTCGGGCGTGCCGGGCGTTTGTTTCAATTTGATTTCGCTGCCGGGCGTGAGCGTGATGGATTGGCCTTTGGTGACGGCTTGATAGGCCGCGTTCTTTTCGGCGAAGTTTTTGTCTTCGTCGAGCGATTGCATCGGGCCGTGGTCGTAAAACTTTCCAACTTTGACGCGGCGCGCCAATTCTGGAATGCCTCCGAAATGATCCACATGGTAATGAGTCATCACCAGATGGTCAATTTGCGAAACGCCTGCGGCCTTCATGGCGATTTCAATTCGTTTGGCGTCGCGCCCGTCAAAACCCGGCCAGCCCGCATCCACCAGCACGGATTCGCCCGCCGGACTGATTATTAACGTTGCTGCGCCGCCTTCCACGTCCACGTAGAAGATTTCCAGTCCGCGTTTTGAACTTTGCGATTGCACCGAAGTGATGCCGGCTGCGGCGATTA
>CAZRXE010000565.1:0-3251 GCA_964603695.1 uncultured Heliomicrobium sp. | reverse complement strand
CGGGATGATTCTGGTTTTATTACTTCGAGTTTGAATACTCATTCTCTCCTCCTCATGGGGTTTCAAAGTTCAGTAGAGGAACAGTGGTTGTTGTAAGAGCCGCCGAGTTTTGCGCGTGCAAAACGGATTCGGCCCCTGGCCAATTGGAACTTCGGATTTTGCGTTTAATTCACCTGAACCGGCGGAATTGCTTTTACATTTTTTCGTGTAATGGCAGGCATTATGTTTTGGGCTTGGGGATTGTCAAGTTACGGCTTGGTTAAAATTGAGGTGCGCGAAATCGCCCGGCTGTGGTAAAAGACGGCTTCACCGGATTGGCGCAGAAGCTCCCCGTCACTCACTGAAATCCAATCACACTTCAACAACCTTTTCTCAAGATGCGAAACAAACTTCATTGCTCCGCTGCGTTTTCCCTTGTTGCATGGCTGATGCTGCAAAGCGTTTTCGTGCAGGCGCAGACTTCCACCGCCACGCTGCCGACCGCCGCGCCTTCCGCCGTCGGCATGTCGCCCACGCAACTAACCAACCTCGATCAAATCGTCGAAGCCGAAATCGCCAAAAAACAACTGCCCGGCGCGGTGGTGCTGGTCGGACGGCAAGGCAAAATCGTCTGGCGGCGCGCTTACGGCAATCGCGCGCTGGAACCGCAGCCGGAAGCGATGACGCTCGACACCATCTTCGATCTGGCTTCGCTGACCAAGATTGTCGCGACAGCGACTTCCGTCATGATTCTGGTCGAACGCGGGCTGGTGCGGCTGGGCGATCCTGTTTCGCGCTACATTCCTGAATTCGCCGAAAACGGCAAACGCAACATTACCGTCGAACATTTGCTGGTTCATCGTTCGGGGCTGATTGCCGACAACGACATCAAAGATTACGAACAAGGCCCGGAAAAAGCGATGGAGAACATCTGGAAGCTTGCGCCACTGAGCGAAGCGGGAGCCAAGATGATTTATTCCGATGTGAATTTCATCGTGCTGGCCGAATTGGTGAAACGAGTGGGCGGCAAACCCGTGGATCAATTCGCGCTGGAAAACATCTTCGCGCCGCTGGGGATGAAAGACACCGGCTACAAACCGCTCGAACGTTTGGGAGCAGCGGTCAAACCCAGAATCGCGCCAACCGAACAGCGCGGCGGAGTTGAACAAAACCGCAGTCGCGAAGGCGCGGCGAAAGAAGGGGAAGTCGTTGCGAAAGAGAACGAGCGTTGGATGCGCGGCGAAGTCCACGATCCGCGCGCTTACTTGCTGGGCGGCGTGGCCGGTCACGCCGGATTGTTTTCGACGGCGGACGATCTGGCCATTTATTGCCAGATGATTTTGAACGGCGGCATTTATCAGGGCCGGCGGATTATGAGTCCGCTGGGCGTTCAGCGCATGACCGAAGCGCGGCCTTCCGCCGGCAATATGCGCGACGGCAATTCGCGCGGAATCGGCTGGGACGTTTACTCAGGCTTTTCCGCCAATCGCGGCGATCTCTTTCCACTCGGCAGTTTCGGTCACACGGGGTTCACCGGAACCGGTTTGTGGCTGGATGCCGCGAGCGAAACCTTTGTCGTTTTCTTAAGCAATCGCGTTCATCCCAAACTCGACTCGAAAAAGCCTGCCGATGTCAGCTCGCTGCGCGGCCGTGTGGCTTCCGTGGTGGCGGCTTCGATCACGGATGCCGCGCGTCGGAATGCGCCGTCTGCTGAATCCGCCATCGCTTCCGCCGCAAGCGAATCAGAAACGCGCGCCGTCAATTCGCAATCGCTCAACGGCATTGACGTACTCAAACGCGACGGCTTCGCCCTGCTCAAAGGCAAGCGCGTCGGTCTCATCACAAACCACACAGGCCGAGACCGCGACGGCAATCCGACCATTGATGTGTTGTTCAAAGCGCCGGACGTGAAGCTTGTGGCGCTGTTTTCGCCTGAACACGGCATTCGCGGCGCGCTCGATCAAGAAAAAATCACCAACTCGACCGACGAAAAAACGGGCTTGCCGGTTTTTAGCCTTTACGGCGAAACGCGCAAACCGACGCCGGAAATGCTCAAGGACATTGACGTGCTTGTGTTTGACATTCAGGACATCGGCGCGCGGTTTTACACCTACATTTCGACGATGGGATTGGCGCTGGAAGAAGCCGCCAAAAACGGCAAGACTTTCGTCGTGCTCGATCGCATCAATCCGATCAACGGCGTGGATGTTGAAGGCCCGCTGGCCGACGGCGACAAGCTTTCGTTCATCGCGCATCATCAGATTCCGGTTCGTCACGGCATGACCGTTGGCGAACTGGCGCAACTCTTCAACAAAGAGCGCAACATTAACGCGAATCTTCAAATCGTCCGCGCTGAAGACTGGAAGCGAAACCAATGGTTTGATGAAACAGGCCTGATCTGGGTGAATCCTTCACCGAATATGCGCAGCCTGACGCAGGCGACGCTGTATCCCGGCATCGGTTTAATTGAAACGACCAACGTTTCAGTCGGGCGCGGAACGGACACACCGTTTGAACTGGTCGGCGCGCCGTGGATGGACGGTCGCAAACTGGCCGAAGCCTTGAACGCTGCCAATCTGCCCGGCGCGCGCTTCGTGCCGGTGCGTTTCACGCCGAAAGCGAGCGTTCACAAAGACGTCGAATGCGGCGGCGTGAACATCATCATCACCGACCGCAGCCGGTTCGATGCCGTGCTGACCGGGATGGAACTGGCTGTGCAGGTGAAAAAACTGTTTGCTAAAGACTTTCAGGTTGACCGGTTTACGCGGCTGCTGGTCAATCAAAAAGTCTTCGACGCTTACCGCCAGGGCGCGGACGCACGGGCGTTGAAACAGCTTTGGGACGGCGATTTGGACGCTTTCCGCCTTATCCGGCGAAAGTATTTGCTTTATTGAAGCCGCGCGGAATGCCTGCCGATGCCCCCAGCGAAATGACGGTTGACGCCGATGGTTTGGTGCTGATCGTGCGATTTCATCTAATCAAATTTTGGGAGCTTGACGCGCGGCGGGCGCTGGCCATGAACAGCGAAAGCCTGATACCGTTCATCCCGCTGATGGATGGCAAAAAAGAAGACACGATTCAAGGGTTGCGAGAGCTGTCAGCGATTGCCGACGAACTGCGAAGACGCGAACTGGCGGTGCATTTTCTGTTTCTTGGTTCTTTGCGTTATTCGCTGGAAGAAGTTTTCGAAATGATTGAGAGGTATGGAATGGTTCCAATAGATAAATTGAAAGAGTCCCCCGCTTATCAATTCATTCTGTCCACAGGGATTG
>CAZRXE010000564.1:0-1960 GCA_964603695.1 uncultured Heliomicrobium sp. | reverse complement strand
CAGACCTTTCAAATGTTCAGGGCGCAAGCGTAATTTCGATTCGCCGAACTGATTGGCACGAGTGAGCAACACGATGGCAGGCTGGTGATTGTCTTCCGGTTGCGCGGAAACGTAGCCGATGGGTTTGTTCAAGATGATGGTGACGAGCCGGCTTTGTTGTTGGTCGGCTGCGGCGGCGAGTTTGATTTCGACATCGGGCGAAACTTTTGTGCCGAGTTGATTGATGGTTTGGCCGTCAACAATCACCAACCCTTGTTCGATGAAGACATCGGCTTCGCGGCGGGAGCAGATGCCTCGCTGGGCCATCAGTTTTGACAGGCGAACGAATTCTTCGCTCATAAATTTCAAGCCAGCAATTTATCCACCACCAAACCGTGAACGTCCGTCAGCCGGAAATCGCGGCCCTGATAGCGATAAGTCAGCTTGGTGTGATCGAAGCCGAGCAATTGCAGCATCGTCGCGTGCAAGTCGTGAACGTGAACCGGGTCTTCGACGACATTGAAGCCCAGGTCGTCGGTTTTGCCGATGGTCACGCCGGGTTTGAAACCGCCGCCCGCGACAAACATCGTGAAGGCTTTGTTGTGATGGTCGCGGCCTTTGCTGCGGCCTGCGTCAGGGTCTGTCTCGACCATCGGCGTGCGCCCGAATTCGCCGCCCCAGATGACGATGGTGTCTTCGAGCAAACCGCGTTGTTTTAGGTCAGCAATCAGCGCCGTGGTCGCTTGATCGGTCAGTTGCATTTGCCGGCGAACGCCTTTGGCCACTTCGCTGTGATGATCCCAGGCTTCGTGGCAAAGCTGCACGAAACGCACGCCGCGTTCGATCATTCGCCGCGCCAACAAACAGTTGTTGGCGTAAGAACTCTTGCCCGGTTCTGCGCCGTACATTTCCAGCGTCGCTTTGGATTCCTTCGACAAATCCATCAGTTCAGGCGCGCTTTCCTGCATTCGATACGCCATCTCGAACGAATTGATGCGCGTGGCGATTTCCGGGTCGCCGGTCATTTCCAGGTGGCGTTCGTTCAACTCTTTGAGCGCATCGAGAGATTGGCGTTGCATTTCGCGCGTTACTCCGCGCGGATTCGACAACGACAGGATCGGCGGCCCCGTGCGTTGGAAGGGCACGCCTTGATAGACCGTCGGCAGAAATCCGCAGCCCCAGTTGCCCGCTCCGCCGCTGGTTCCGCCCGCCGAGGTCAGCACGACGAAGGCCGGCAAATCCCGCGTTTCGCTGCCCAGGCCATAAGTTACCCACGCGCCGAGGCTGGGGCGGCCAAACTGAACCGAGCCTGTGTTAATGAAAATTTGTCCGGGCGCGTGGTTGATGGCGTCTGTCGTCATCGAACGGATGATGGTGATGTCGTCGGCGACTTTCGGCAGATGGACGAAAGCTTCGGAAAGCTCCGCGCCGGATTTGCCATGTTTGGCGAACTTGAATTCGGAGGCGTACAGCCCGGCGTCCGGTTTGATGAAGGCGTAGTTGATGCCTTTGACCAGTTCCTGCGGCACGGGCTGGCCGTTGTATTTGACTAGTTCGGGTTTGAAATCGAACAAGTCCAGTTGCGAGGGGGCGCCCGAATGGAACAGATAAATCACGCGTTTGGCTTTGGCTTTGAAATGCGACGCTTTCGGGGCCAGTGGATTTTTGGCTTGCGCGAATCCGTCTTTGCCGAGCAATGACGCCAGAGCCAGCGAACCGAGTCCAATGCCGCAATCCTTGAAAAAGTGGCGGCGGGTGACGAGCTTTTTGTATTCGAGTTTGATTTCGTCTTGATGATTCATCGCGTGATCTCCAGGCAAAAATGTGTGGTGAAGGAATTCCCGCAGATTGTAGGTTTGACGAGTGGGAATTGCCAAGCCGCAGCGAAACATTAAAACCGTTTTCAAGAGCGAACGAACCTTGTAGAATCCGCGCCGTTCAAAAAACGAAACGTTGCTGAAGCCCGTGACAAAAATTGCCC
>CAZRXE010000563.1:0-11833 GCA_964603695.1 uncultured Heliomicrobium sp. | reverse complement strand
GAACCTGTCCCACCCAATCAAGAAGTCGCAGACACCTGCGAATCGCTGTAACTTCATTGGGCTACCTGTTCTACGGTTCAAAAAACGTATTTCAATGCGAACTGCGCGCGCGCGCCGGGCGTGGCGGTGTTGACTGCCTGACCGAACGCCGGCGCTTCCAGCAGCCGCACGGGAATGCCGAAATTGGCACGATTGAGAAAATTGAAAACGTCCGCGCGCAAGAGCAATTGTTGCGTGGTCGCGAAACGAAAGGCTTTGCTGACGGCCAAATCCAGATCGAGCAGGCCGCCCGCGCGGAAAGTGTTGCGCGTGATGCGCCCGTTGCTTCCCACCGTCGCCAGCAAGACGGCAGGCGTGTTCGTGTTCACCAGCAAAGGCCGTCGGCGGTCACCGGTTACGGTCAGGCCCGCCACCGAATCCAAACGGTCGGTCAAATTGCCGTCCAGATTGACATCGAAAATGCTGTTGACGGTGAAGGGCTGTCCGCTGTGGTAGCGCCCAATGCCGGACAGTTGCAATCCATTCAGGAGCCAATGCCGCAACGCCGATTTTCCCGCTTGTCCAAACGGAGAAAAGTCATAAGTGGTCGAATAGGTGAACAGATGCCGCACGTCGAAATTGGCCGGCCCGCGTTCGCCCGCGAACGTCAGACTGTCCTGCGGCAGCGAATACGCGCCAGCCAGATCGAAAAAGTCCGAAACATCGTCTTCCGCCGCCGAGAGCGTGTAAGACGCCTGAAATTGCCAGGCGGATTTCAGTCGTCCGCGCAATTGCAGTTGCAAGGATTCGTAATGCGAATTGGCATTGGCCGCGAAGATGTTGACCGTGCCGACGCCACGAACCGGACGTTGCGGCGTCAAGGCCAGTCCGCTCGCTTCGGGTTGGAAAAGTCCCGAAACAGGGCTGAAGAAAATGCGAAAGCTTGAAGGCACAACCGTCGCTCCGGTTCCCAGATTTGGCGTGGTGGGGCGAAGCAAATGACGACCGAGGGTTCCGACAAAAGCCGCAGAGAAGGTCAGTTCTGCCCGAAGCTGTTGTTCAAAAGACAAGCTGTAATGCTGAGCGTTCGGCGTTGGTAAGCGGCGGGCGGGAAGCGTCAATCCTAATGCACCGGGGAAAAATTGCCCTATGGAGTCCAGCAATTGTTGCGTCAACGGAATGTTCAAACGATTGACCGTCCCCGGCGTCACCAACGGCCTGCCCTCGAAAGCCGTATTCGCCGGATTGAAGAAGGTGAACACGCCGGCTTCGGAACTGGCGCGCAAGCCGCCGAAGTTGAAGGTCAAAAACGTGGGGTAAACGTTGCGCGATTGGCTGGCGATGGCACCCACCAATTGGTCGTAAAAAATGCCGTAGCCGGCGCGAATGACCGAAACGCGGTTGCGTCCGAACAGGCGCGGCGAATAGGCCACACTGACACGCGGGGCCAGATTGTCGCGATCCGCGTCGAAAATTCCCGAACGATTTTCCAGAAAAGTGCGCAGGCCAGGCGCGAGATCAAGCGAAGGATCATTGAACGTGCCTTCGACACGGCGCGCGCGTTCGCGCGGCGGCGTGTTGTATTCGTAACGCAGACCCAGCGAAAGCGTCAGGTTGGGACGCAAATGCCAGTCGTCCTGCGCAAACAAATCGGTTTGATAGAAACGCAAGTTGAGCGCCGCGTCCTGCTGACCATTGCGGAGCGTCAGGAAAAATCCGTTGGCCACACCCAGCGCGGCCAAATCTTCCGGGCGCAACAGCGGGTTCGGTTCATCGCTCCGGGCCGGGCGAAACGAATTGTTTTCGGAAATCAGCCGCGCTCCACCGTTGAAAGTCACCAGCGGGCGCGCCAAACGCGGCAATTCGCTGATGAGTTCGCTGCGCCGCGCGTCCACGCCGAACGTCATTGTGTGATTGCCCGCGCGCAAGGTCAGATTGTCCGCCAGTTGATAAGTGTTGTTGACGCGGCGCTGCGGGAAGTTCAGCACATCCACGCCGATGGGGCTGAAACCCGCGACAGTTACCTGACCGATAGGCGACATCCCGTTGTCGGCGTTGCCTTCGATGCCGAGGATGCGGTTTTGCCGGTCGCGCACGCTGACGTAGGTGACCGGCCCGCGATTGGGCGCATTCAAGGCGGCGGGCAGTGTGGTGTTGATGCGGTAGGGCGCATTGAGCAGGAATTGCCCGTCGGCGAAATTGCTCGGCAGCAGGAATTCCTCGTCGCGCACTTCGTCAAAGCGCAATCGCGTGCGCCCGTAAGATAAGCGCACTTGATTGAAAATTTGCCGCCGGGCATCGGGCGCGCTCAGTTGGCTGTTGAAAAACAGCGACATGTTTTGCGTGCGGATGCGCGGCAGTAGGCTGGAAAAGATCGCCTGTCCGGTGACGGGAATCGTGCGTTGGTCGTTGGTGTAGTTGTATCGTCCGGTCAGGCTCTGTTCTTTCGCTCCGGATTTGAAAACGTGGTCGAGTTTGGCCGATAGCACATGGCCGTGCGCATCGGCGGGCAGTTGCTGCGTAAAAGTGTTCGGCCCGTAAACGCCTTCAGGATTGTTGGGGAAAGGAAACAAACTGAAAATCAGCGCGCCGTTGAGTGTCGTCGGTTGCGCGCCTGTGCAGTTAGGACGGATGGTCGGACAGGTCAATGTTCTGCCGGTGAAGGGGTCGGTGAAGATGCCGCCGGCTCCGCTGCGAAAAGCGCCGCGTTGTTCGACCGTGGGCACGGCGAAACTCGCTTCCTGCCGCGCGTTGATGCGCTGGCCTTCCGCCGAAAGAAAATAAAACGTGCGTTCGCGTTTGATTGCACCGCCGAGCGTTGCACCTGCTTTGCCGAGCGTGAACGAATCTTCGCCGCCGCTTTGATTGCGCACGGTGAACGGTTGCCCGTCCAGTAACACAGGGCGTCCGTCCGCAGTTAGCAGCGGCGAAACGGCGTTGCCGAATCGCGTGTCGAAAAAGTTGCGGGCGTTGAGTTGGCTGGAATTGAAAAAGCCTTGAATCGTGCCGTGCGTTTGATTGCCGCCGGATTTGGAAACGGCATTGACTTGCGCGCCCAGATTGCGCCCGAACTGCGCCGGAGCCAGCAAAGTAATCACCTGATATTCCTTGATGGATTCGATGGGCTGCGGAATCAAAGCCAGAAAGCCTTGTCGGCGAACGCCGATGTCCTCGTCGTTGTTGTCCGAACCATCCACAGTGAAATTGTTGGCGCGCGAACGCAATCCGTTGACGGCGAATTGTCCCGAAGTGCCTACGCCCGCACCTTGTCCGGGACCGGCCACGCTGCCCAGCGTTTGCGGTGGGGGCGCAACGCCCGGCAACAGCAACGCCAGTTCATCAAAGCTGCGCGTGAAAGTGACGCCGCCCAGCGGCAATGCAACGACCTCTTCTTCGCTGAACGAACCGCTGCGCCGCGCGTCCAGCGTGTTGATCGAAGCGCGCACTTCAGTGTCGGCAGCCGTCGTCGTGGGCGCTGCCGATGGGATAGCCGGTGGCGTTGTTGATGTAGTTGCCGGTGGACTTGCCGGCGGAGTTGTGACCGGCACGGGCGTGGGCGGCGGCGACGTTCCCGGTGCGATGGGATCGAGGCTGACCGGAACCGGCACGACTTCGCCGGTGAAGGCGATTTTCAGCCGCTGCTGGATTTCGCGCGTTTGGAAGCCGGGTTTTGAAACCTTGATGTTATAAACGCCCGGCGGCAACAAGCCTTGATAAAACCGTCCGCGCGTATCGGAACGTTTGGTGAAGCTGACGCCGGTTTCGAGGTTGGTGATTTCGGCGGTCGCGCCTTCAAGCGAATCGCCGGTCAGGTTGTTGGTGACGTTGCCTTCAAACGCGCCGGTGACTGTGTCTTGCGCTCTGGCGGGCGAATGCATCAACGGCACGAAGATCAAGAGCCAGAGCAACGCGATGGTTTGCAGGAAAACACTTTTCCGGCGAGCAGCGCCGAACATTGGAGGGGGATAGGGCTTCTTCATTCTGTTTTCTCACAAATGTTTACAACTGGTCAGAGGACGGACGCGCCGGTGTTGGGCAATGCCGAACCAGGCGATCACGATGCGCAAGATGTCATATCGCAACCTGCTCGTAAACAAATGGCGGGAACGGACAAAAAATTTCGGCGGGTTGTCAAAGAGCGCAGGCGACAAGCGGCTGCGCTCTTTGTGTTGAAAGCCGGGAGTTAGGAACAGCGCGGAAACAAACCTGCCACAGAGTCCACGGAGAACACAGAGGACATACAGTGTTTGCCTCTGTGTCTCTGTGGCTGAACTGGCGCTTTTATTTCCACGTGATTCCTTATCGTAGAGGCAATCGGATTGCCGGTGCGGATTGATCGGCAAACCGCAGTCGTAATGTCAGTTCCTTCGCGTCCGGCAAACTTTTCGGCAAGGCCAGATTGAGTTGATCGAGTCCGGCGAATTCGCCTTGCGGCCCGGCGTAAAGCACGGGTAGTTCAACTTTGCCGAGTTGTGCCGAGACGCGGCCTTGGTGATGTCGCAGCCCCGTGCCGAACAAGACCAAAATCAATTGCTCCTGACCGTCGAAACGAAGCCGCGAAATCGGCTCGTAACTCAGCCGTCCGTCGGTGCTAATTCGCAACAGCATGGCCGCCGGCCATTGCGACTGGCCAGTGAAGATTGCTGGCGCGGTTTCGACGATCTCGACAGCCGTCACGAAAAGCGCGCCCGCTTGATTTCGCAGCAACAGCGAAGCCGCGCCGAGCGCCGCTTCCGCCGGAATCATGAACGCGACCTGTTTCGGCGAGACTGAAAACAGCGGCGTTATGTGTTCCGTGCCATTGCTATCGGTCAGGAAGACTTGTGTTCCGGCCAGATGCAGCGGCAACTGCCCGCTTTCTGCATTAGCGGCGGCATTGCCGACGATTGGCGCTAGATCGGTTCCATAAGCGATGGCAATGGATTCGCGCGCCAGTTTGTGTTGGTTGGCATCGGCGGCTGAAACCACTGTCAGCGGTTGTTCTTCCTGCCAGGCGAAATTGAGCGGCAGCGTTTCGGCGTTGACGTTCACCAATTCGCGGGCGGTGGGTTCGTCGCCGAAGGTGATGGGCGTGGCAGTTTTGGTCAAAGGTGAAAACCGCAACGTCACCAGCCGGTGTTTGCCCGCGAAGAGTTTTTCGCCGGCGGGCAACGCCAGCGCGATGCCGAGTTTTCCTTCGGGCAGTTGGGTTTGATTGACGATCAACGTGGCCGCAGGCATTTCATCCGTCAGGTTTGCCGACAGGAAACGCCATTGTGCAGCGTTGAGCTGCAGGCTGAAGCCGAGCGCGTTTTCTTCGCCGCGCGTGTCGAGTTCTATCAGCACGGAAACGGTTTTCGCGGTTTTCTCTGTGTGCAAACGCAGCGTCCGAGCGTCGGGGAAGCTTAGTTGTTTCAGTAGACTGGCCGCGAAATCCACGTTGCGGAAACTGAAGGGCGTTGTCGGCGCAGTCGGGCCGGCGGCGGAAATCGTCGGATCAAGTCCGGCGGCGTAACGGCCCGCCTGCACCCAATCGCTGATTGTAATTGCGCCGTTGCCCGCCGAAGCGCGCGGCGCGCAATCGGCGCGTTGGAATTCGCCGCCTTCAGTCACGGTATCCGCGCCGGAAGAGAATCTGCCTGTTTGCACCCAATCGGTCAGCGACACCGAACCGTTGCCGTTCGGACGCGGCGCGACATCGGCTTCCAGACCGGTCGCTTGTTGATTGATGGTCAGCGTGTAATTGCGGCCGGTGGGGCAACTGATCGCATCCGCAGCCGTCACCGTGATGGGGAAGCTGCCCGCTTGAGTGGGCGTGCCGGAAAGCTTGGCCAGCGCCGGATCGAAGCTCAGGCCAGTGGGCAGCGCGCCGGTCAGGCTCCAGGTGATGGCACCGTTACCGCCGGTTTGAGTGAAGGTTTGCGTGTAAGCCGCGCCCGTCGAACCAGCGGGAATCGTGTCCGGTGTGACGGCGATGGTTTGCGCAGTGGTCACGGTCAGCGCAATGTCGTCGAAGGCTTCGCCGCCCGCGCCGCAACCCGCCGGACTGGTGTCGAGCAAACGAATCGTCACCGTGCCGCTGCCCGTGACGCTGACTGAAGTCGTCAAACTGACACGATCCGCAATCACTGCGGCGGCATCGCCCGTCGTGCCGATTACAGTCCAGGTGAAGGGTGTGCCGGGGGCGACCGCGCCGTTCAGCGTGAAATTGGTCGCGCCCGCAGTTTTGCATTTCACTTGATCAAAGCCGGCGGCGGCGGCGGGCAGCGGGTTGACCGTCACCTGAATTGAAGTCTGCACGGGCGTGACGCAGGCCGGCGCGGCAACCTGCACGGTATACATTCCCGAATTGGCCATTGTCGCGGCGGGAATGACGGGCGTGCGGCCATTGAGTTTGGAATTGTCCGGCAGCGTCCAGATATAGCTGGTGGCGTTCGGTACAACAGGCGTTTCCAGATTGATGGGCTGCCCCTGGCAAACCTGCGCGGCGGCGTCTGTGTTGGCCGTGGCCGTGATCGAAGCCGGGCAGGTGTTGATGACGTAGGCATTGAAGTTATTGCTCAACGATTGAGTGGATAGCGGCGGATGCAGGAACGTTCCCACATTCTGTTCTGCCTCGTTCAGCGGCTGGAATTTGAAATCAAAACGCGGATCGGCAGGCGTAATCAGATAACTGCCTTGCAGTCCCAGCACCATTTTGCCGCCGGCATTTTCTCCAACGTACTTGCCCGTCACGGTCGAAGACGATACGGGAATGTCCGTCGGCAGATTGCAGTCCGGCGCTTTGGCATCCGTCAGTTTCAAATTGACCGCGACGGATTCGTTTGTGAATCCGCCGGGCAAGGTTATGAAGCCGCCGAGTTTCAGCAACGGCGAAGTTCTGCCGCAGAAATTGTTGTCGCCTTCGGCTTGCACATCGCTCTTGATGGCAAAACTGACAGTGCCACTGTCGGACGGATAGGTTCTGGACACGGGGAAAAACTCAATCGGATCGCCGGTGGGAAGCGTGCCGCTGGGCGTGATGGTGTAGGTGATGGTTTGTCCGGGCTGTTGCTGTTGCTGCAATTCGGTCGGGAGCGCGGACGTCCCGTTCGTGTTTGAAATTGGAATCGGAGGTGCCGCCGTTTCGGTCGAGTTGGCAAGCGAGGTTTGGTTTGCGGGCAAGTCCTCCGCCGGTTGAAGCGTGGATGGTGCATTCGGGTTTCGATGCCGTCCGGTAAGCTGAATGATCGGATAATCGTAAACAGGGATGGTCAATGTCGCGGATTTCAGCGTTACGGTGCGCATCAGTGTGGCGAAGCTGAACGATGGAGTTTTAGTCAGTGTCATTCCGATCAGCGCAGGGCCGGCGTATTCCGTTAGTTTGCCGGCTTCGCCCGGCGACAGGATTTGATCGAGGCGCGGGTTGGTCACTGGGAATTTGGCGTCGAGCTGCGTCGCGATTTGCGAAGCCGAACGCGAATCGAAAAAGCTGTAAGTGGCCAACGAAGATTCGACCACCGTGCCGAAGAGCGAACCTAAACTGCTCGCACGGTTTTCGCCGGTCAAATTGCCGCCGAGGGCGCTGGTTACCAGCACGGTGTTGGCCGATGTCGAGGCGCTGTAAATCGTATCCGCAGTGATTTGTCCGGGCAGACGGTCGTATTGCGTGCCGTTGAAATTGAGCGTCACGGCGGTGGTTTGCGAAGTGCAGGCGGGCGCGGCGAAACCTCGCAGCGGAATGGCGCTGTAAGTGCCGCCGAATCCGCTGGTGGTGGTGACGGCCGCAGTGCCGCGCAGGAAGTTGAACGGAACAGGGCATTGCGCAAGATTCAATGTGTTGCCGGCCACGACCAACAAATAACCCGTCGTTCCCCGGTCGAAATCCGAAGCCTTGAACGTCAGCGTTTGATTCGCGCCGATGTCGCGGAAGTAATAACTAGCCGTTCCGGTCGCGCCGTCAATGAACAACAGATTGACGGTGGTGCGCTGTTGCGTGTTGGTGTTGGTGATCGAAAACGTGGTGTTCTGGCCGTTCGGATTTGTCGCCAGCGAAGTGTAGTAGGGAAAAGCCAGCACCGATCCCAGCGTAGTGGCCGCCGTTTGCGTGACGGCCAGCAGCGAAGAGTTTGAACTCAGATTGGTCGAAGGGTTCAACACGGTGATCGCCAATCCGCTTTGCGTCGAGGCCGTTGCCAGAAGTGCGCCGGGCAGCGTGGCGGTCAATCGCGTTGCACTGACGAAGGTCGTGGTCAGGCTTCTGCCGCCGGCGCGGACGATGGAGTTGCTGACGAAGTTGCTGCCATTGACGGTCAGCGTTTGATCCGTGATGGGCGCGCTGGCGGCGGGCAGTGCGAACGTCGCCGGACTGATGCTGCTGATGGTCGGTTGTGGTTGTTGATTGATGGTGAACGTGGCGAGGTTCGACAGCACTTGCGTTTCGCCGTTGATCGTCACGGTGCGATGAAAGACGCGAACCGTGGCCGTTCCCGCTTGCAGAAAATCCGTGCGCAGCGGTTGAAAGGCGATTTGCGTGGCAGACGACCGTGTGATGGTGCGGCTTTGCCCGTTCCATAACACCTGCGTGGTTGCGGTGCCGCCGGTACTGGTATTCACCAGATTGGTTCCGATGATAAGGACTTCAGACGGCCCCGCGCCGACCAGCGCGGATGAAGGACTAAGGCTGGTGATGGCGGGCGGCGCTTGCGCCATCACCGTGAAGGGAAATGAATTCGATGTGCCGCCGGCGTTTTGCACCTGAACGGTGGCCGTGCCTGCCTGCGCGAAGTCCGAGGCAAGCGGCGTGAAAATCAATCGCGTCGCGGTGGATTGCCCTGTCAGCACTGCGCGCGCTTGTCCGTTCCACAGCACCTGCGTCGTTCCGTTGAGCAGATTCGTGCCGATGACGGCAATCGAACCGGGATTGGTGTTGACCACGGTGGAAGCCGGAGACAGGCTGCTGATGATCGGTCGCGTGTTGGGATTGGGCGGCGTAATGCGCACGGGCAGGGGCGGCGTGGTCAGCAATGTGTTGCCGCTGGGCGTGCGCACCACCACGCTGGCGAAACCGTCGTTTTGCAACAACGTGGCTGGAATGGTCGCGCTCAATTGCGTGCTGTTGATGAAGGTCGTGGTCAGCCCGACGCCGTTGAAAAAGATTTGCGAAGCGGCGGTGAAACCGCTGCCGTTGACGGTGATCTGCGTGGACGCGCTGTCTTCGACGATTTGGCTGGGCGTGACGCTGCCGGCGGACGTGCTGGGCGTGCGCGTCGGCACGTCTTCAAAAATGTATTCGCCGTTCGGGCCGGACAGCAGATTGCGGACTTCGCCGGTTGAAGAGCGCAATTCGATGTTCACCTGCAAGCCTGTGTCGGCGACGGTGAAAATGCGTCCGGTCAGATTGACTCGCGATTCGTTCGTGTCCACTGGCGCTTCGGGTGCCAGCACAGTGGCGCGGCCATTGGGAATGCCGTTGACGAAGACCGTCATCAAGGCAATGCCGGGATGCAAATTATTGTTGGTTCCAAGCGTTGTCGTCGTCGGCACGCTCAGCGAGGCGTAACGATTATTTGTCCAGCCCGCGAAGCCGCAGGCGGTCGCCGTCGGATCGGGCGAAAGAAAGTAAATCTGTTCGTTGTCCAGGCGCATCAACTGGATGACCGGATAGTTGGTGCTGGAATTGGCGACGTTGCCGCTTGCCGCTTCGCCGCTGCCTTGAAACTTGACGCCGGTGGTGCAAACCGGATTGCCGCTGCCATTCCAGGTGGTTTGCGTCAGGCCGGGAATGACCGAAGGCGCAGCGTCCAACCCCACATCGAAAAGCTCCGTTTTATCCACCAGCACATCCACTGCGTTTCCACTGGCGGTCGTCACCTGCGCGCGTCCGCCGACAAACAGCACTCTGCCGTTTGGTAACAGTGTGGCCGTGTGGCCGTCGCGCGGGAAGGTGATTTTGGTCGTTTCGTTGAAGGGCGCGCCTGCGCCTTTGGACGGATCATAAAGTTCCACTGCGTCCACGTTGTTGACGAACGCGCCGCCGCCGCCGCTGTTTTGCACCACGTAACCGCCCGCGATGACCACCTTGCCGTTGGGCAACATCGTCGCCGTGTGTCCGTCGCGTCCGGCGGGTGAGGTGACGGACGCCCAGGTGGAATTGGCCGGATCGAACAGATTGGCGCTGCCGGAATAATTGGTCGAGGTATTGGTTCCTTGCAGTCCCGACACTACCAACACTTTGCCATTCGGCAACAGCGAAGCGGTGTGGCGCAAATGGCCCACGTGCATTTGGCTGGCAACAGCCGTCCATTGGCCGGTGGAAGGATTGTAAAGCTCGGAGGTTTTCAAACTCGTGGTCGGTTCGCCGCCAGCCGCCAGCACGCGCCCGTCATAAAGCAGCGTGGCTGTGTGGTAGCGGCGCTGCGCGGTCAATGTGCCGGTGGTCGTCCATTGATTGGTCGCGGGATTGTACAAATCGCAGCCGCGCAGAATGGTCGCGCTCGGCGAGGTGTTCCATCCGCCTGTGGTCAGCACTCTGCCGTCGGGCAAAAGCGTTGCCGTGTGATTGGCGCTGCGATTGGGTTTCAGATTGGCGGTCGGCGACCAGGAGGCCGTCACTGGATCGTAGACTTCCGCCGTGTCCAAAATCGTGCCGTTGCTGTTTCCGCCGGCGACCAGCACTTTGCCGTTGCGCAGCAAGGTGGCCGTGTGATCGGCGCGCGCCACGCTCATATCGGCTGTGCGCGTCCAGGTGTCGGTGGCCGGATCGTAAATCTCCACTGACTTCATCGCGCCGTTGGCGTCGCGTCCGCCAACGATCAGAACTCTGCCCGTGGCCAGCAAGGTCGCGGTGTGGGCGTAACGCGGTTGATTCATTGCTCCGCCCTGCACCAGCCATTTGCCTACCGCCGGATCGTGAAACTCCACGCTGCTGAGCGCCGATTTCAAATCGCCAGAAGCCGCGCCGCCCACGATCAATACGCGGGCGTTGGCCAAGATTGTCGCCGTGTGTGCGCCGCGCGCTTCGCCGAAGTTTCCAGCGGAAGTCCATTGCCGCGTGTCCGGCGAATAGACTATGCCTTGATTGTTCGCCGCGCCGTTGATCGAAGCGAAGCCTCCGACCACGAAGACCGATCCGTTCGGCAACAGCGACGATGAATGAAGCGCGCGCGCCTGCGGCAATGCGCTTTGTTCCGTCGTCCAGGTCTGGCTGGGCGCGTCGAAAATTTCCACCGAAGTCATCGCGCCGCCGGTCGGGCCGATGCCGCCCGCCACCAGCACTTTGCTGCTGGTCAGCATCGTCGCCGAATGGCCGAAGCGCGCGGTTTTCATGCTGTTGGTGGTTTTCCAGCGGTCGGCCAGCGGATCGTAGACTTCGACATCGGCAATCGGCTGCGAAGGCGTCGCATAGCCGCCCGCAATCATCACGTCACCACCGGTCAGCAGCGTCGCGGTGTGATTGACGCGCGCGCGGCGCAGCTTCGTCGCGGTCGCTTTCCATTGGCCGGTGGCCGGATTGAAAAACTCCGCCGTGTCCAGCACCGCAGGCGAAGAGGATTCACCGCCGACGGCCAGCACGAAACCGCCGCGCGCCGTGCTGGCGTTCGTCGCATTGGCCAGCAAAGTCGCCGAAGCGCGATGGCGCGGCTGCGTCAGCGAACCGGTCGGCGACCACGTCTGACTGACCGGGTCATAAATTTCCGCACTGTTCAGAAAGCCGCCGCCGTTTTTGCCGCCGCCCACCAGCACGCGACCGTTTTGCAGCAGGACGGCGAAATGGCCTTTGCGAGCGGTGCGCATCACGCCGGTTTCCGTCCAATCGCCGGTTCGCGGATCGTACAAATAAGTCTGATTGGTCGCGCCCGCGTCCGTGCCGTCAGTGGTTCCGCCCACGACCAGC
>CAZRXE010000562.1:0-11928 GCA_964603695.1 uncultured Heliomicrobium sp. | reverse complement strand
CCTTGCGCTCTTTGTTAATGGTCATGTGCGTGGCGCGCACACCATATTCCAGCGTGAAGTTCGGGCGAATCTTCCATGAATCCTGAGCATAGAATTCATAGTTGTAGAAACGATAGTTGCCGATTGGCGGCTGTGTGCCGTGACCCACATCGGTGAGTTGGCCCACCAGCAAGTCGGCAAAATCGTTACCTGTTCCCGTGCCGTTCCAGTTGTTGAATCCGATCAGCCCTTGCGAATCGGGATCGCCCTGGAAGTTCTGCCGCTTGTTGCCTTGCTCGACCAACGCGCCGAACTTCAACGTGTGAGTTCCGGCTACCTTGCTCAGGTTGTCGGTGACGGAAAAGCTGTCATTGTAGGCAAAAATCGGATTGGTTCCCGGCGACCAAAGTTGGCCTTGCGCCCAACTAATCAGAGAGAGGGAAACATAAGGGCTTTGACGGCCAAAACTAGTGTTGTCGAACGGCAACCGCCAGATATTTTCCAGACCCAAAGTCGAAAGCCTGACTTTGTCCGGATCTTGGTACTGATTGTCCAATTTCAGCTTGCTGCCGCTGAACACAACTTCGTTGGTCATCGTCGGACCAAGTACTTTGGTCAGGCCAACGGCGACTGAACGTCCCAGTTGATCTTCCTGGTTGGCGGACGGCAATTCAAAAGTCGAAGGTCCCCACCAAATGCCGTAAGGATTGACGTTGCCTTGAGTTTCGCGCGTCATACGAACATACAAATTCGTGTTGTCATTGATCTTGTAATCAATGCGCGATTTGAAATCCTTGCGATGCTGCGTCTGCGTTGTGTTCGAGATGTAGTTGGAGCCTGGGATATTAGTGTTCGGCACCGGATAGAGATTGATCAATTTCTGGCCAATCGGATTAATGTAGGGAGCCAAGTTTCCGGACGGCAGATCTTGCCCCGCATTGGCAAAACCACCGGGGATTCTGACCGTGCTTCCGCTGAAATCACCCCGACGCTGAGCCAAGGTCGGCACATTGGATTTTCGCGGCGGTGCCCCGAAGGTTTGGCGCTGGACTTCAAATCCGACGAAGAAAAAGAGTTTATTTCGGTCTTCATTGAACCCGCCCAGCGGGCCAAAAACCTTCTTGGGCAAGGTAATCGGGCCACTGATCGTGCCCCCCGGATAATAGAACCGGCCAATCGGTTTTTGCGCAGCCAAAAGATCCGATGCTGTAGCTTTAGGGTTAGCCTTAAAGATGTCCGCCTTAAGGTAATTTCTAAGCCGATCATTGGCCGCAAGTGCTTCGTGGCGGGTGTAGGTGTAAAGCGACCCGTGGAAATCCCTGCCGCCGGATTTGGTCGTACCGCTGATCTGAACACCACTGTTTCCGTGTTCGGCGGCGAAGTTGCTGCTTTGAACGGTCACTTCCTGAACGAAATCGTTGTTCAAGCTAACGATGCTGCCGCAATTGCAGCCAATATCAATGACACGCGAGCCGTCCACACTAATATTGTTGTTCTGCCCACGCTGGCCGTTGACGGCATAAGCGGAAGCATCACCGAAGCCCGTCACTTGATATGTGGAAGAATCGGGTGCCACAACGCCGGGTAGAATGCGAAGAAGTTCAAGACTGTTCCGGCTGATGATCGAGAGGTTTTCGATCTGCGCGGCTTTGATGGTGTTGGACCGCTCGCCGGTTTCTGTCTTGATTTCATCATTTGTGCCCGTAATTGTCACAGTCTCGCTCGCAGCACCGACCTCCAGGGTCAAATCAAGCCCGCGATTGTCGCTCGGACTCAAAACCAGGTTGGTTTGCGTCAGGGTTTTGAATCCGGAAGCTTCGATCTTGATCGAATAACTTCCCGGATCAACCGCCGTGAATGCATAAGCACCGTCACTGCTGGTGTTGGTTTTACGCTCGCTTTGCGTGCGATCACTGATTAAGACGACGGTCGCTTTTGCCACGACCGCACCGTTTGGGTCCTTGACTGTTCCCCGAACTGTTGCGCTGGTGGAAACCTGCGCCGAGGCCGAAGTCGCGCCCGAAAAAAGAAGAACAGCCAGCATCCCCAACCATAAAAAAGCTGGGACTGAGTTGCCTCGCCGCCTTCCCGACAGGAGCGGAGAAAAGTTCCGAATCATCCTGTGTTTGGTTTGCATGTGAGAAAACCTCCAGAGAGTTTGCCTGACCGCAAGATGGCGATTTCGGACGCATCCCGGCTGAACGGGGGCGTGCCGAGGCGACACTGCTGCGGCGAGGTGGTCTAAAAAACCTACTGCCTCAAACCGTACTGCTTGAAATGAGGTAACGAATGAACAAGGCCAAAACCCAGGAACGGGCTTCAGCGAACAGAATTGGATTCCCAGCAAATTTTAGTAATGCGGATGTTTCCGGTATACTGCGCACCGTTGAAAAGATATTGCCTTCTTTACGTGACTACTCAATCATCCGTCAACCAGTTTACGGCTATTAACGGTTACAAAACCGGTTAATAACGTAATATTGTCAATAAGTTATGAACACGACCGCGCGACCGAACGGACATGAAAATTTGCCTACGCCCCCCGTCAGCAATGAGGAAATGAAAGCGGCGCTGAACCGGGTTTTGGGCAGCAAGCACTTCGCTCACGCGCCGATGAAGCAGCGATTCCTGCGCTTGATCTGCGAATTTCACCTGGGCGGGCGCGGCGGAGAGTTGAACGAATACCTGATTGGCCGCGAAGTATTTGACCGGGACGGTTCCTACAACCCCGCCACCGACCCAATTGTCCGCGTGGGTGCGCACGGAGTTCGTGAAAAGCTGGAACGTTATTACCAAAAAGACGGCGCGAGTGACGAAGTCAAAATCGAAATTCCGGTGGGCAGTTACGAGCCAAGTTTCATCCGCGCCGCTCAACCCGCAGCCGCCGAACCTTTGGTTATCGAAGAAGCCGTTTCCGAATCGGTTCAGCCTGCACCGGCGTTCGGCTCGCGGGAACTTCCGGCCAAAATGTTTCGGAGTTACTGGCCGCTGGCGGGGGCCGGAATTTTGGGCTTACTGATTTTAGGTCTCGCTTACTCGAATTTCAGTTTGCGCCGGCAAGCAGCCGAGGCGGCGCAACGGCAGGAGGAAGAAAGAGAGTTTTATCAACCCGTTTGGCAATCGTTTTTGAAGAGTCCCGATCCGACCTTGCTGGTGCTGAGCAATCCACCGGTCTTTCGATTCGTCAACCCGGCAGACCCCGAGCAGGTCGTTAAAAAATCCGTTCCCATTTCGACCGCGCAAACGCAAAACATTTTTTCCGGCATTCAAAACAAATCCATCATTCGCATCATTAATAACCCCCGACTGACGATGACGACCGACACGTACACCGGAATTGGAGAAGCCGTCGGGGTGCATCACATCACGGATTTGTTTCGCGGCGGCGAAAAAAGCCTGACGCTGAAACAAAGCCGCACGGTCAGCGCGGAGGATTTAAAAAGCCAGAACATCGTGGCGCTGGGCAGCATCTGGGTCAACAGTTGGTCAAACAAGCTGCAATTCAAGCAGGATTTCGTTTACACCAATCAGGTCACGGTCGAAAACCTGAATCCGTTGCCCGGCGAACAGCGCGAATACCGCCCGGTATTCGACGAACAAACCGGAGAATTGACGGAGGAATACGCCCTCATCACCGTCGGGCCGAACACTGCCGGGCGATCCGGTCAGGCATTGGTGATGGTGTTGGCCGGATTGCACAGCGAAGGCACGGCGGCGGCAGCGGAATTCGTCACCAGCAAACGCTATCTGGCGGAGTTCAATCAGCAACTGGCGCGGGCAGGAACAGGCGGCAAACCGCCCAGACATTATCAAGCGTTGTTGAAGGTGAGCGTGGACAATGGCATTCCCACCACAACCAGTCTGATTTCCATCCACGAGCTTCGGTAACCCGGCCCAAGATTTATAAAACCTTGTGGTCTCGCAGCCAGACTGAAACGGGTTCTCCGGGATTGAGCGGCACGCGCTGCGCCTCCCATTTTGTGCGCAACGCCTTGATGATTAAGTCGCAGGCTTGATCTGACGGCGGTTGGCAGTCCAGCGCGGCCGGATGGCTTGGCGGGTTGAGCCGTTGCAGTTTGACTTTGACGATTTCAGTCGCGCCGGTGAAGGCGATGTCCTGCACTTCGCCGATGCCCAGATGATCGTGAGGTTCGGCCAGGCCAAGCGCAGGCGACAGCAATACGTCTTCGGGACGAAAGACGATCTTCGCTCGATCCATCGCCATTTCACTGGGCATTTGTGTCAGGCACTGGCGGCAATCCAGTGCCACAAACCGATCATTGCGACATAGTTCGACGACGTTGGCCGCGCCCAGAAACGTTGCGACGAACTCCGTTTGCGGATTGTTGTAAACCTCTTGCGGTGTGCCGATTTGTTCCAGCCGGCCTTTGTTCAGGATGGCGATGTGGTCGCCGAGTTCCATGGCTTCTTCCTGATCGTGCGTGATGAACAGCGCCGGCACTTTCAGCTTTCGCAGCAGACTGCGGATTTCGCGGCGCAAACCGGTGCGCGTCTGCGGATCTAGCGCGCTGAAGGATTCATCGAACAGCAGCAAGTCCGGTTCATAAGCCAGCGCGCGGGCGATGGCCACGCGCTGTTGCTGGCCACCGGACAGTTGCGCCGGATATTTGTTGCGCTGGTCTGAGAGGCCAATCATCACCAGCAGTTTTTCGACCACGTCCTGCCGCTGTTTTTTGCCTTTGCCGCGAATGCGCAAACCGAAAGCGATGTTGTCCGCAATAGTCATGCGTGGAAAGAGCGCGTAGTTTTGAAAGATGACGCCGATGTTACGTTCGCGCGCGCGCAAGTGTTCGATGTGTCTGCCACCCAGAAAAACATCGCCTCCGTCGGGCGTGTCCAGTCCAGCAATCAGCCGCAACGTGGTGCTTTTGCCGCTGCCGGAAGGCCCCAGCAACACCAGGCTCTCGCCTTCGGCCACGGAAAAACTGACATTGTCCAGAATCTGCTCGTTGCCGTACCACTTGCTCAAATCGCGCACCGAAAGCGCAACCTTTTTTTCGACCTCCGTTTCAACAAACGTTTCAAATTCCCGCAATCCGCTAAGCCTTGTTTGTGGCATGACTCACCTCGCTTTTTTTTGAAGGATGAGGGATGAAGACTGAAGGATGAAACCGAGTCGTGCCTTATCCTTCAGCCTTCATCTCTCATCCTTCCTATTGTTCCAGTTTGCTTCGGGTGAAAAGTATCAATGAAAAGATGGCGAAAGAAATAATCGCCAAAACCGCCGCCAGCGCGTTTGCGCCTTCGATGTCGCCTTCGTTGAATTTGGTGAAAATGTAGAGCGGTGCGGTTTGGGTTTTCATGGCCAGATTGCCGCTGACCATGATCGTCGAACCGAATTCGCCGATGGAGCGCGCGAAAGTCAGCAGTGCGCCGGTGACAATCGCGCCGCGCAAACTCGGCAAGACCACGAAGCGAAAGGTCTGCCATCGTGTTGCGCCCATAGTTTCCGCTGCGTCTTCATAACTGCGATCAAGATTGTCCAGCGCCGGTTTGATGACGCCGAAAGCCAGCGGAAAGGTGACAAAGATGTTCGCTAAAATGATGGCCGCTGTTGTGAACATAATCTGGTAATCAGTGTGTTCCAGAAACCGACCCAGCAATCCGCTGCGCCCCCAAACCAGCAACAACGCGAACCCGGCCACCGCCGTTGGAATCGCAGTCGGCAAACTGATGATAATCATTAACGCCGAACCGCCTTTGAATCGGTACTTGCTCATCACGTAAGCCGCAAGCAGTCCGAAAACCACATTGCAAGCCGTCGCCACGCTGCTGGTCATCAAACTTAGCTTCAGCGAAAACAGCGCCGCCGGCATCATCAGCGCGTCCCAGAAATGCGTTGGGCCTTTGCTCAAACCGAAGATAAAGATCGAAGCCAGCGGCAAAATAACCAGCGGCATCATCGCCAGCACAATGAAGCTGATACCCAGCGGACGCACCACGTCCGCGTGTTGTCCGGGCACTGTTCTGCTTTGCGTTGCTGTGTTCATGGAGGTTTATTTCCCGCTTTGAATCTTTGTCTTCCAGACATCTTCCACAACGTCTTTGTAGACTTTGTTCCAGCCGCCGAAATCCGCCGCCTTGAACGGCAGCGGGATGGGTTGGAATTTGCGGTTCAACTCATCCAGCACGGAGCGGAAGCCTGCGCGCGTCCAGGCTTCCTGCGCCGGACGATCCCACAGCGAGCGCGTGAACAATTCGACCAGCGCATATTTTTGCGCGTTGAGCCGGTGGTCAATGATGACGACCGGATGTTCGCAAAGCACCGTCGCCTGGGGCATGACGATTTCAATGGGTTGTTTCTTCTGGCGCATCTGCAAAGCTTCCATTTCGTAAGTCACCAGCGCGTCTCCTTCGTTGCGTTCAAACTGTGTGCGCGCGGCGCGGGCTGATTCCGGCGTGGTGATGACGTTTTTCCAGATTTTCCGCAGCAAGTCGGTGGCGGCAGCTTCATCGCGCGTGTCGTCGCGCCGTTCCGACTTAGTGATTTCCGAACCGTAAATCGCTAGTAGCGACCATTGCCCCGCGCCGGAAGAAGTCGGATCACAATGAATGACTTTGACGCCCGGTTTGCTCAGGTCGCTGAAATCGCGAATCCGTTTCGGATTGCCCTGTCGCACAACAATCACAATCGGCGTGCGATTGACGATGCCGTCCTGAGGCAGTTTGCGCCAATCCGCGCGGGCGACATCCGGGCGCATCAACCGGTCGGCGTGACGTTCGATGGACAAGATGGCGATGTCTGCTTCCGCGCCATTGACGATTTGATTCGTCACAACCTCCGAACCGCCGTAAGACCCTGTTAGATAAAGCTGCTGCCCGGTCTTTTCGCGCCACTGTTTTTCAAACACCGGAAAGATTTCGTTTTCCAGCGGCTCTTTCACCACGCTGAACCCGTACAAAGTAATTGTTGCGTCTTGCGCTTCTCCGGCGCTACGACGGCAGGAAATCAGAGCCAACAGCAAGATCGCTGCCAAAGAAATTCGCAGGCATTTACTGCCTTTGTGCGCGCTGATCTGAATGCTTTTCAGCCGTTCAACCATAGAGTTGATGATCCGAACAATACACTTCAGACTGACTGACTAACCTAAAAAGCTTGGTAAGCGTGGTGCGTGAGTTTGCCTCTCAACGAAGAGACAGGGGCGAAATTGCAACCGGAAAATTCTTTGCTCCGGAAAGAAAGGAGCGCCCACAACGATCTGCCGGCTAACATTGAAGCCAGACCTGCCCGCACAGACCTGACGAAGTACCTTAATTTCTTGACTGATTTGTGATTGTTGCAGCGAAATACAGGCGCGTTATACACGCCTGCTCGCGAGGATGTCAATTCAAGTTTTACCGGCGTTTCCCCTTGAATTACAGGTGAATTCCGCACTCTTTCTTGCTTCCGTTCCAACGTCCGCTGCGTTCAGGCGCTCCGACGGAAACAGGCCGCGTACAAGGCTGACAACCGATGCTGGCATACCCTTCGTTGTGGAGCCGGTTGTAAGGTAGGTTGTGTTTGAGTATGTAGTTCCAAACCATGGCCCGCGTCCAGCCGGCCAGCGGATGAATCTTGACCAGATTGTTGCGGGCGTTCCATTCAATGGTTTTGATGTTGGCGCGCGTCGGCGATTGATCCCGCCGCAAAGCAGCAATCCAGCCATCATAACCGGCCAGCGCGTTTTGCAGAGGCTCGACTTTGCGCAACTTGCAGCACAGATCGGAATTCGTTTCGTAAAGCCGTTCGCCGTAAATGCGGTTTTGCTCTTCGACGGTCAAATCGGCTTCGGCTTGCACAATGTTCAAATCGTAACGTTCGCGCAGCCGCTCTTTCAGTTCGTCGGTTTCGGCGAATTGAAAGCCGGTGCTCAAGTAAATGATCGGCGTTTTCGGCGCGACGCGCGCCAGATGGTCAATCAGCACCACGCCTTCCGCGCCGAAATTTGAAGTCACCGCCAAACGCGGCGCGAATCGCTCCACCGCCCATTCCAACAATTCTTCAATGCCGCGATTTTCAAATCGCTCGGCCAGTTTGCCCAACTCATACTCCGCCACTGAAATCGCTTTTGTTGCAATTGTCATTGTTCTGCTTCCTTCTGCTTGTTCCCTGTTTCTTGCTGTAAAGCTTGCCGTAACAGATCGAATGCCAGTTGCCGCGCTTCTTCGCGTTTGCCCGCGCGCAGCAATTCAATCGCTTCCGATTCGGCAAAAGCGTGCAGCACTTTCCGCCGCGCTTCAAAATTCGGAATCAGCCGCTTGGCTTCGGCGCGCATTTCGGCGGCCACGGCCAGCAGTTCGCCGTATTCGTCGCCGATCAGTTCCGCGATTTCGCGCTTCACGCGTTGCACCACCGAAGGACTGCCGCCGCCGCTGGAAACGCTGATTTGCAAATCGCCGCGCGTCACCAGCGCGGGCGTGATGAAATTGCACAGCGCCGGTTGATCCACGACGTTAAAGAGCAAGCCCGACTCCGCCGCCTGCCGCGCGATTTCGCGGTTGGCCGCTTGATCGTTCGTTGCGCTGATGACCAGCGCGACGCCGTTCAAGTCTTCGCTCTCGAATTTACGCTGTCGGTATTCGATCTCGCCGCGTTCAGCCAACTGCGTCAGGCGCGGTGTCAGATCAGGGCTGACCAATCGAAGCTTCGCCCCCGCTTCGACCAGTTGCAGCGCCTTGCCTTCGGCAATCAGCCCGCCGCCCGCCACCAACACGGCGCGGTCTTTCAGGTCCAGGTAAATCGGGTAATAGCGCATCAGCTTCCCAGCTCAACTGGCCAGCAATTCAAGAAACGGATTCGGCAAATTGCCGCCCGCGAATTGAAACTCTTCCGCCGGCTGATCGAACCATTGCAGCTTTTCGCGAAGTCGCACGACTTCGCCGACAACGATCAAAGCCGGCGCTTTGGCGCTTTCGCGGCGCGCGCGCGCGGCAATGTCAGCCAGCGTGCCAGTGACGGTTTCCTGCTTTTCGTAAGTTCCCCAACTGATGATGGCCACCGGCGTTTCCGGTGCTCTGCCGTGGCAGATCAATTGCGCTGCGATTTCGCCCAGCCGCGCCACGCCCATGAAAAACACCAGCGTATCCGCGCCCTGCGCCAGATGTTGCCAGCGAATGGCGGACTCCGGTTTGTTGGGGTCTTCGTGACCGGTAACGAAAGTGACCGAACTGCTCAGGCCGCGATGCGTGATTGGGATGCCCGCGTAAGCCGCGACCGAAGAACCGGCGGTCACGCCCGGCACGACTTCCCATTCGATGCCGGCTTCGGTCAATGCCAACGCTTCTTCGCCGCCGCGCCCGAAGACAAAGGGGTCGCCGCCTTTCAAGCGCACCACCAGCGCGTGTTCATCGGCTTTGGTCAGCAGCAAACTGTTGATTTCCGCCTGCGTCCACGAATCGCCGAAACCGCGTTTACCGACGTAAACCAATTCGGCGCGTGGCGAAGCGTGTTTGAGGATTTCGGGATTGACCAGATAGTCGTAAATCACGCAATCCGCATCGGCGATCAGGTCGCGCGCTTTCAAGGTGAGCAGGTCGGGATCGCCCGGTCCTGCTCCCACCAGATAGACTTTTCCGGCGTTCACTGCGCACCTCCCGCCCGCGCAGCGAGCGGCGCAATCAGATGCAACGTTTCCAGCTTGGCAATAATTTTCGCCGCGCTTTCGGCGACGGTTTCGTTGTCGCTGCTGACGCGAACTTCCGGCGCAAACGGTTCTTCGTAAGGATCGGAAACGCCCGTGAATTGTTTGATCTCGCCCGCGATGGCCTTTTTGTACAAGCCCTTCACGTCGCGCGCGACCAGCGTGTCGAGCGAGGCGTGAACGAAGACTTCGACGAACTTCGCGCCATCGCCTTCGATGCCCGCGCGGACTTCATCGCGGATTTCGCGGTACGGCGAAATCGCCGCCGCAATCACGCCGACGCCGTTGCGCGACAGCAACCGCGCCACGTAACCGATGCGGCGAATATTCGTGTCGCGATCTTCTTTGGAAAAGCCCAAACCTTTGCTCAAGTTCGTGCGGACTTCGTCGCCGTCCAGCACTTCGATTTTGACGCCACGAGCACGAAGCTCCGGCAGAATGGCTTCAGTCAGCGTCGTTTTTCCCGCACCTGACAAGCCCGTGAACCATAGTGTGAATCCTTGTGACATTGAATTATTGAGTTTCCTTTCGTGTGCGATTTGAAAAATGGTGAATGCAGAAATCGTTTGGCGTTGACGCAACTCGACGAATCCAGCCGCGCGCCAGCCAATCTATACTTCCAACTTCACCGTTGGTTTGATGTTCGGGAAAATCTTTTCAACCGTTGCCGATTTGGGCATGCCATAAGCATTGACCGGCTGCGAACGATTCACCCATAGCGTGTAATACAAATGATCGGCGCGCGGATCGTCCGTGTTCGGATGCAGCAGAATGGTCAATCCCAAACTGTTGAGTTGTAGCCACGGCACAACAATCGGCAGCAAATCATTCGTAAAGCCAAAATAAAACGACGGCGTGACATGCGGCCCGCGCGGTTGCAGGTTCCAGTTTCCCAACTCCACCGGGAACCTTTCGATCACCCATTTACGCACCAACGCGGCTTTTTCATAGGTGTCTTCATCAAAATAAAAATGCGCGTGATAGCTCTTGATGTCCGTGTAAGCACGCGGCGCTTTGGGCAAACCGTTTTCTTCGCCCGGACGAATGCTCTTTGGGCGTGTTGGTAGCTCTTTGTAGGTTTCATAACCCCACGGACTTTTGCCCACGTCAGGCAGCGGCACGATGGGTTTGAAACTAAACCCAGCCGGCACGGCGATGTCCTGCGCTTCGGCTAAGGTGCTGCCGGCAGCCAGCCCTGCCGCCGTCAGCCCCGCGCTCACCAAAAAACTTCGTCGCGTCGGCGACAGCCAATCCGCCCATTCCTGATCTTCGTCGGTGTTGTGAATGACTCTCTCTTCATTTGTCACTGGTTGTTCTCCTTTCAATTCCCGATGAGTGGGAGTGAAGTGATTACGCTTAGGCTATTAGGCTTGTGCAGCCTCTTTCACTTTTGAAATGCAGAATTGCCTGCCGTTCGGTTGTACGCTGGTCTCCTGCAATGGTGTAAAGGTTTTGCAGACCTTTGCCTATCCACTCAGCTTCGCCATCTCAAAAGTTTCACCGGACTTGCGCCGTGATTTGTTTCTCGGAGTGATAGGTCAACTCTCCGGCTTCAATCGCCGCATTCAGCCGATTCTGCTTCGGAGGCAGCGGGCAAGTGGCATAAGCCGTAAACGCGCACGGCGGATTGATTGCCTGGTTGAAATCCAAAATGACCTTGCCGTTCTTAGGTCTATCCGCATACAGAAAGCGGCTCGCGGCGTAGGTGGTTTTATTGCTGGTCAAATCACGGAAAATGATGAATAGCTGGTCTTCACCGGAATTGACCGGCTCCAAAGTGTATTCCTGACCGCTGAGTTTGAATTTCAGCAGACCGGGGCTTTTGTAGTTTTCGATGTCACCGAGAACATTGACGATTGAGATTTCTTTCGGCTGATCGTAAGCGATGAATTCGGCGGCAATGCGAAACGATTCTTTGGCCGGATACCAACGCAAGCCGGTGAAATTCTGCCGCGCGGAACTGTGTTTGTCCTTCAACCGAATGCCCCAGCGGTTGCCGCGTTTCAATAGCAGAAAACTCAAATCGCCTGCTTCGATCACTTCGGGCCGTTTCACAGTGTCGGAGTGCAAGACCAGTTCTCGCACGGGCTTGCCGTTCGCTGTGACTGTGACGCCTTCGGCCACGCGCAGCGTGATGTTGCCGTTGAGCCATTCAACTGATCCGATTTTGTCCGGCGCTGATCCCGGCGGCAGCACAATATCGTTGGTCGGCGCAGAGCCGAATTCGTTCTGTCCTTCGCGCAACCAGAACAGCCCTGTGACCGTCAACCAACCGTCGTTGGCTTTCAGCTTGGTTTCGCGTTCGGTG
>CAZRXE010000561.1:0-6175 GCA_964603695.1 uncultured Heliomicrobium sp. | reverse complement strand
ATCGCGCGTATCTCTCTCCCCGACTACACCCAGTAACGTCCCACCTCGGAGGCTCGTGATGCCGCAGCGTGGTTGTGACAGGTGCGGGAAGGCGTATGAGGCACAGCGGCCGCGGTCGCGTTGGTGCTCGAGCGATTGCCGGGTGGCCGCGGGTAGAGCTCGGGCCGCGGGGTTGCCGGAGCGCATCGCGCCGGTGGTCGTCGACCTTGACGCGCCGGTGGCCGAACCGTCTGCCGGCCCGGTGGAGTTGGCGACGCGTGCTCGGCTCGAGTCGGTTGACAGGCTCGAGGGTCCCTTGGGTCAGGTGTGTGTGGCAGCTGCCAGGACTATCGACTCTCCGTCGACGCCGCCGTCTGCGATGGCTGGGTTGCTCAAGGAGCTCCGTGCCTCGCTCGAGGTGGCGTTGGATGGGGTTGGGCGTGAGGCCGATTTGGTGGATGAGTTGAAGGCTCGGCGTGAGCGTCGCGGCGCCTGAGATTGTTCGTCCGGCTCACTTCTGGGTTCCGTCTGGTGCGGAGTCGCCGTGGGTGACTGATGCGGCGGAGCTCGCCGCCGAGGTTGGGTTGGTGCTCGACCCGGAGCAGCGTCTGATCCTCGAGGCGATGCTGGCGCGTGATGCCGTGACGAAGCGTCCGGTGTTTGAGGCGTGCGTGGTGGAGCCCCGGCAGAACGGTAAGACGTGGGCGTTGATGGCGGCGGTCCTGTATGACCTCATCATCGCCGAGGACAAGCTGATCGTCTGGTCGGCGCACGAGTTCCCGACTGCGATGCGGTCGTTCAAGGACTTCAAGAATCTGATTGAGGCGTCGGACCTGTTGTCGTCGCGGGTTCACAAGGTGAACAACGCGAACGGCGACGAGGGGTTCGAGTTCCGTGGGGGGCAGGAGCTGCGGTTTCGTGCGAGGACGAAGGCCGGCGGCCGTGGCCTGGCCGGTGACAAGGTCATTCTGGATGAGGCGTTCGCCCTCGAGGACACGCACATGGGTGCGTTGTTGCCGATTCTGAGGACGCGTAAGGCGGCGCAGGTGCGGTACGCCTCGAGTGCGGGGTTGCCGAAGTCTGCGGTGTTGCGTGGGTTGCGGGACCGTGGCCGTGCGGGTGGTGACCCGTCGTTGGCGTATGTGGAGTGGTGCGCCCCGGAGGATTGCGCCGCCGATGGGTGTGACCATGCCCGGGGTGTGGCGGGGTGTGCGTGCGATAACGAGGCGCATTGGTTGTCTTCGAATCCGTCGTTGCGGTATCGCCGCGACGATTGGGTGGAGCAGATCCGCAACGAGCGTCGAGCTATCCCGCCGGAGGAGTTCGCCCGGGAGATTATGGGTTGGTGGGATGACCCGCAGGTGGGGGAGCGGCCCTACGACTCGACTGCGTGGGCTGCTCTGGCCGAGCATGCTTCGCTGCCTCGTGAGGGTGCGGTGCCGGTGTTCGCGTTGGATGTGAACCCGAACCGGTCCCGCGCCGTCATTGGTGGGTGTGCCGGCAGGGTTGATGGTTTGGCGCATGTCGAGTTGCAGGAGTACCAGTCCGGTACCGGTGGGATTGTGGCCGCTGCTCGAGCCCTCTGTGACAAGCATGGCGCCGAACTGGTGGTCCTGGCTGATGGTGCTGCGGCGTCGCTGATACCCGATCTGACCGAGGCCGGCGTCAAGGTCCGGAAATACTCGACGGTCGACTTCGCTGCCGCGTGCGGCCTGTTCGGTGACGGCATTACCGGTGGCCTGTTGCGGCACATCGGGCAGGACGAGCTCACGGATGCGATTGCGGTAGCGCGGAAACGTGAGCGTGATGGTGTGTGGACGTTGACCCGGAAGGGCGGCGACATCGCCCCTTTGGTGGCGTGTCTGCTGGCGTATCACGCGTGGAGCATTGACAACAACGACTACGACGTCTCGGCGTCAATTTTCTGATGGAGGCCGGATGCGTGAGCGCGTGACCTCCGTAGCTCGAGGACTCAAGACTCGGGTGGCGACCCTGGGTGGGTCTGTGCTCGAGGTGGCGTCGCTGGTGGCGATTGTCGTGGGTGTGGCGGTCCTGGCTGGTGGCGGGTGGGCGATGGTTGCTGGTGGGGTTGCGGGTCTGCTGGTGGCTAGGGCGGTGGCGTGATGTCGCTGCTGTTCGGTCGGGAGCGGCGCTCTCTGTCGTACCAGGACGTGTGGGGTTCTGGCGGCTCGTGGGATCGGTACACCGCCGACAAGGCGCTCTCGTTGGTTCCGGTGTACGCGGCGACCAGGTTCCTTGCTGACAGTGTCGCCTCGCTCCCTGCGCGGACGTTTCGTCAGGTGGGGGATTTGAGGGAGCCGACCCGCACCCCCAACCTGTTCCTCACTCCGACCGAGTACGGCACGTCGTACGACTGGTGGCACCGCTGCATGGTGTCGCTTCTGCTGCGGGGGAACGCCTACGGGATCATTACGACGTACGAACCCACCGGGTTCCCACGTCGAGTGGAGTGGGTGCATCCAGAGTCGGTGAGTGTCGACGAATCCGGCAATGTGCCGGCGTACTCGTACCGGGGTCGCACGATTCCGTCGGAACAGATGATTCATGTGGTGGCATACGCCGAACCCGGTCGCTTCGTAGGGTTGTCTCCGATCACTGCGTTCAAGATGACGATGGAGACGGGGTATCGGGCGCAGGAATCCACCAGGGACTGGTACAAGCGCGCGGGCAAGCCGCTGGGTCACTTGAAGAACGTGAAGAAGACCCTGTCCCCGGAGGACTCCACCACGGCGAAGGAACGCTACCGGGCGTCGGTGGAGGACGGCGACGTTCTGGTCACCGGTGAGGACTGGGATTTCAAGCCGATCACCATTTCGGCTCAGGATGCGCAGTTCCTCGCTGCGATCAAGGCCACGGCCACGCAGATCGCAGCGGTCTACGGGGTGTCACCGGATCGGATCGGCGGGGAGTCCGGCAAGTCGTTGACGTACTCCACAGTGGAGGGTGACACGCTGCACGAGCTCACATGGGCAGTGCGACCGTGGTTGGTCCGCCTCGAAGCGGTGTTCACCAACTTGCTCCCTCGGCCGCAGTTCCTGCGGTTCAACCCTGACGCGATGATCCGCGTCGACCTCAAGTCCCGCTACGAAGCGCACCAGATCAGCCTGCAGAACGAATGGCAGACGATCAACGAAGTCCGCGCCATCGAAGACAAACCCCCCGTTCCTTGGGGCGCAGAGCCCCGCCCGCGGACCAGTGAACCCGCACAACGTGAGAGGTATGACAATGCCAGCACTTGAGCGACGCTACGTCGACAGCTCCCTCGAGCTGCGCGGCGAAGGGCAGTCCCGGATGGGCGGGTACGCCGCGAAGTTCAACACCCTGTCCCGGAACCTGGGCGGGTTCGTGGAGACGATCGACCCGCGGTTCTTCAACAAGTCCGAGGGTGACGGCTGGCCTGAGGTGATGGCCCGCTACAACCACGACGACAACATGCTCCTCGGCACCACCGCCGGCCGGACCCTCACCCTCGAGGTCGACCGGGTCGGCCTGGACTACACCGTCGACCTGCCTGAAACCTCCTACGCCCGGGACCTGGCCATACTCGCCGGCCGCGGTGACGTGTCGAAGTCGTCGTTCGCCTTCTACGTCTTCGACGAGGACTGGTCCATGACCGACGAAGGGTTCCCCCTCCGAACCCTCATCTCGGGGCAGCTGATCGACGTGGCCCCGGTGAACATGCCCGCTTACACCGACACGTCCTCCGGGCTCCGGTCGCTGGCGGAGCAGCGCGGCATGGCCGAGGCCGAGGTCGCCGAACTCGCCGCAGCGGGCAAGTTGGCGGACCTCATCAAGACTCCCGCGAAGGTCATCGACCTCCGCGGTCAAGACGACGCCGGGCAGGACGAAATCCACCCGTCGTCGCGTGTTCCACTCCTCCGCCGCGAGTGGGATCTCAAACACAAGGCGGTCTGACGGCAGGCGAAACCACCGTCGCCCATCACTCACTCAAGCCCCGGAACACCACCGGGGCTTTCGCATACCCGAAAGGGGTACTCGGTCATGTCTGACGTCATGATCAAGCGGCTCCTCGAGCAGCGGGCGAACGTGTGGGAGCAGACGAAGGAGCTCCTCGACCGCGCCGCTGACGAGAACCGTGACCTCTCCGCTGAGGAGAACGAGCAGTACGAGCGTGCCAACACCACGCTCGATGAGATCGACGCACGCCGCAAGGACCTCGAGGAGCAGGCCCGGGCAGCCAAGGACGCACAGGAGTTCCTGTCGACCCTTGGCCCGAAGGACCCGACGCCGGACAAGCGTTCGGCCGCCGACGAGCTCCGCGCCGCATTCAAGGGCGAGCACCGCGATGGCTACACCGCGAAGTTCTCCCCTCAGGAAGTTCGTGACCTGACCGTGGGCACGTCGACCGCTGGTGGGGACACTCGCCCGACGTCGTTCTCTGGTCGCCTGTGGGCGCACCTGATCGAGGTGGCGAACGTCATCAACGCCGGCGCCACGGTCCTGACCACCGATGGTGGCGAGGACTTCGGTCTGCCGACCACCACGGCGCACTCCACAGCCGCGCTCACCACTGAGGGTGCTGCTATCTCCGAGTCGGACCCGGCGTTCGTGAAGCGCACCCTGAGTGCGTACAAGTACGCCGTGCTCCTGCAGGCCAGCTCCGAGCTGATTCAGGACACCGGTGTCGACCTCGAGGGTTACATCGCGATGCAGGCCGGCCGTGCCGTCGGCAACGCGTTCGGAACCCACCTGGTCACCGGCACCGGCTCCTCGCAGCCGTACGGCATCGCGACCGGTTCCACCCTCGGTGTGACCGGTGGCACGGGTGTCACGGGTGCGTTCACCGCGGACAACCTGATCGACCTGCACTACTCGGTCATCGCTCCGTACCGGAACAGCCCCGCCTGTGCGTGGCTGATGCGCGACGCCACGATGGGCGCTGTCCGCAAGCTCAAGGGCTCGGACAACAACTACCTGTGGCAGCCCGGCCTGGTGGCTGGTGCGCCGGACATCCTGATCGGCAAGCCGGTCTACACCGACCCGAACGTTGCGGCCACTGCGCTCAACGCCAAGTCGGTGTTCTTCGGTGACCTGTCGGCGTACCACGTCCGCGTGGTCAACGACGTGAAGTTCGACGTGAGCGCGGAGTACGCGTTCAACGCGGACCTCATCACCTACCGCTGCACCCTCCGTGGTGACGGCACCCTCCTCGACCGCACGGGTGCGATCAAGCATTTCGTCGGCGCGGCCTCCTGAGCCCTGGCGCTCACTCTCATCCCTCGGTCACAAGCCGGGGGGTGGGGGTGTCCGTCCGGCCCGCCTGAACCACTAGGAGTCATCCCATGCGAATCCGAATGATCGAGTCCGTTTCGGGCTCGTTCGACGGCGTCGGCTACCCGGCCATCGGGGAGGAAGCGGACGTCAGCGACGAGCACGGCGCCGAGCTGTGTGCCTCCGGTCACGCCGTCCCTGTGACCAAGAAGGCCGAGAAGGCGACCGCTCCGAAGCCGGAGACGCGGAAGCGTGCACCGAAGGACACGGCATGAGCATCCGTGTCGAGGTGCTCGAGGACGGCACCCTGCACTACATCTCCGATGGCCCCGTTGTCGTCACAGGCCCCGTGACAGGCACGGTGACGGTCGATGGGGAGAAGGTCAACGTCGCCCCAGCGGTCATCGAGGTGGCGTCGGAGGAGCAGGCCGTCGCGGTTGCTGAGGCGATCGCGACCAAGCTCGAGGAGCAGGGCCACCCGGACTTCCTGAACGACCCCACCGTCCCCGACGACGGTTTCACCCACATCCCTGCGGAGGGCTGACCTATGGCTCTGGCTTCGACTGCTGCGTGCAACGCGGCCCTGGATGGGCTCGGCGGCACCGGGTCAACGAACACCATGACCCACGTGTCGCTGCACACGGCGACGACGTCGACGACCGGAGCTTCGGAGAACGCGAACACCGGCTCCTACGCACGGCAGTCCTGCTCGTGGAATGCGGCTGCGTCGGCGACCAAGACGAACTCGACGGCACTCACCTTCTCCACTGCCGGTTCGGTGGCGGTGACGCACGTCGGGACATGGAACTCTGGCACCTACGGTGGTGGCACGTTCTCCATTGGTGCTGCTCTGGGTGCGTCGGTGACGGCTACGAGCATCACTGTGGCTGCGGGCGCGATCAGCCTGTCTGCGAGCTGATCCATGCTGCTGTTGACGTCCACG
>CAZRXE010000560.1:0-5822 GCA_964603695.1 uncultured Heliomicrobium sp. | reverse complement strand
ATTGGTTCAAGGAACTTTCGGGAAAATCTCAGAAAAAAATCTATCGTTTATGGCTTCTCCGATCACGCACGGTGATTTCTTGGGATTGGCATTTCGGCTGGCGTTTTTCATTCACGCGCGGCGGGAAACGGCTCAACTAATTACATTGGCGGCAATGGAAAATTTGGAAACTGCCACGCAGAGCCAGGACAAACGCATTTATTATGTCGGCATGGTGCGCACAAAAATTTCATTCACCGAACTGCATTTGTTGCAAAGTCTGGTTTATGAAAAGTCGGAATTTTTTGAACAGCAACGGGAACGTGACGCCGCTTCGCCGCTCGGCCAGGAAAGGTATCTGGTTCATTTCATCAAACATCTGGTTTGGATATCCGGGCGACGTAATTCGAGAGCTGTTGTTGTGGGGTTGACGCGGCTGCTGCATCAATACACAACGGAAGAAGCAATGGGCTTGTATGACCTTATTCTTCAAGATCCGGATCGCGCTTCCGCCGCAGATTTCTTCCGCAGCCGAAAGAAGGTTCTGATGGATGAATTACTGGAACGATTCGGGCAGGCGCTGACCATCGTGCGCGGCGCACGCGGCGCGCAACGGTTTGCGCTGCACGATCAACCGGCGCGTTTTGCTGCGCTGGTCAATGATTGCCTGTCTGCGTTCGTGCCTTGGCAAACACGGTGTTCGTTGCCCGAACGATTCGATCCCACGGAAGTGGAATTGCCGGAACTACGGTTCAACAGTCTCGACCTGGATGAAGAGCATGCCGTGGAAATCAGGCGCTATCACGCCCTGCTTCATCCGGAGTGTTTCGCGCGGCTTTTGCGCTCGCTTGGTTATGTCTCCTCCGTCGAACGGCTCGAAATTCCCCGCTTCGCGCAAGCCGCCGTTCGCAACGAAGACGACCCGGACAAGCCGGACGGCAATGCGGAACTAACCGGCGAAGAGTGCGAAGAATTGCTGCGATCCCTGCGTGAGCGCGAACAACGGCGTAAAACTGCGTCCGCACGCGTGCTGCGGTTTGTCGCTAACGGTGCGGAAGTGGCTCGCCTTGATTTGGACCAAGGCGGTCAAGTCCGCTTTCAATTGCCGCGCTACGCTGAGTTCCTGGAATTTCGTGACGCAGACGATTTGCTGTTGGCCACGCATCGGCTGAGTTATGACGACAACGATCAATTGCGCCCACAGAACGCCACGATTGTTTTACAGAACAGACAGCGCTTTGCGTTCAACGTTGTTCCGCCGGCAATTGAAATTGTTGCTCACCAAACTAACTGGCTACGCGGTTTGGTCAAACATTGGCGGGATTGGTGGACGGCTGCAGTCGCTCCGCAACCTGTGTTGCCTGCATTGGTTCCGTTGGCGGCGCTGTTGCTGGTTCTCAGCCCGGCGCTCGGCGTGCTGTGGTATCGCGAACGCGAAGCTTCGCGCGTTGTCCGGCAAACGCTGGCGCAATTTGAAGCGCGCCAACAACAAGCCGAAGCGAACCTGACCAAACTCGAACAGGAGCGCCGCGCCGCGCAAACGCAGTTGCAGGCCTTCGAACAAGCCCGCCGCGACGCCGAAGCGCGCGCGCAACAATTGCAAACTCAACTCGACGCCAAACCCAAACCGCCTGCCGCCCTCGCGCTGACCAATCTTTATGTCGAACAGCGGCGATTGGCGAATCTGAAAAGCGGCGGCGACAGCGAACCGATTGTCGTTCCAACTGCCGCCCAAACCATCGTGCTGCTGCTCGAAATCAGTAATCCATTGAGCTATTCCACTTACACAATTGAAATCCGCGACAATGCCGGCAATCTGCTCGGCACGCTGACCGGTCTGAATCCGCGTTTGACGCGCGACAATCGTTTAAGCCTGACGCTGGCGCGGGCGGCGTTGCAAGCCGGCGTTTATCAATTGCGACTGCTCGGCCAACGCGGCGCGGAAAAGACTGACCTGGGCGAATATGTTTTGCGGTTCCAATTCAACTGACGGCCTTCAAGTGTTGAGTCAATTCGACCGTCCAATTAAAACAAAAGGTGCCCAGTAAAAAGGCTGGCTTCCTGCGGCAATCGCCTTCAATTGGGCTTTGCGCAACGCGGCGGCTTTGTTCAGCTTCAACGTCCGATTACCCGCGCGCTTGCCCTGTTGCCAGAAGCGGTAAAAATCAATCATCAGGTCGGCGGTTCCCGCGTCGTCCACTTTCCACAAACTGGCTACCACGGACGGCGTTCCGGCGTATAGAAAACCGCGCGCCAGACTCATCAATCCTTCGCCTTTGACTTCCTTGCCCAAAGCGGTCTCGCAAGCCGAAAGCGTCACCAAATCGGCATTCAGCTTCAGATTGAAAATTTCGTAAGCCGACAAGATGCCGTCATCGCCCGCCGGCGCTTCCGCCGGTTGGGTCGCGGCGGGCAAAGTCAGCACCAGACCGGAAAAACGCGGCCTGCGTTCATTAACCAAACCGTGCGCTGAAAAATGCACCACGCGATAACCGAGCAAACGGTCGGCGGACGATTTCACCTCCGTTTCATTGGCTTGTTCGCGCAGATGCAGTTCCGCGCCGCCGCTTGCTGCGAAGACCCGCGCAATGCCCTGTGCTTCGCGGGCACTGTTGAACAATCGCCCGAATTTCCACTGCTGCTCGTCTCCCATCGCTCGCAGCGCGGCCAGCGCCGCCGGCTGCGCCGTTGTCCGGTCATATTGCGGATCGGCAAAAACAATTGCCTCTGTGGGCTTTCGCGCCGGATTTGGCGGCATCTCTTTCAAACTCTTGAGTGCCGTGGCCGAAGGCGCGTAACTCAGCGCATAACGTTTCACCAAATAGGGCAGCCTGGCGGCGTCCGTGATCTGCCTCGGCATAGGTTCCAGCAAAACCTCGAAAGGAATCCGATGCAGCGCGCCGTCCGGCAGCAGAATCAATTCGCGCGTGGCCGGACGCGCGCGCAAAAACTTCGCGGCAGGTTGAATCAACTCCTGATACAACCCGGCCGCAGCCCGCCGCCAATCACCCGTGTCGCCGTGTTCGCCGGTCATCGCCGCCAGCAATTCCCCGACTTGTGTGTTCAATTGCGCTGCCGCCGGCAGTTTCCAAACCTGATAACCATTCCGGCTGACAGCGAACAAATACGATTCTTCCGCGCCCAAAGAATAGGCCAGCATCACTTGATCCGGCGCGAGCAGTTGTTGGGCTTGCGATAGAGTCACCGCGTCAGGATAGGTCAGTGCGGCGTAATCGGGCTGCTGTTTTCTGACTTCGCGCAACCAGTTTTTGAGTTCATCGTCGGTCTTGCCCAGTTCGCGTTCCAGTCCGGTAATCTCCGCCTGATTCTGTTTTTCAGGCAGTACGGCTTTTTCCTTGAGCAGGCCGGCGGTAAGACTTGATAGATGCCGCTGAATGGTTTGCTTGTGGCGGAGTAAGTCCGGTGGCAGCGCATCCTCCAAATTGATTTTGCTTTCAGCCAGCAATTCCACAAAAGCGCGCGCCCGCGCCCGCTCCAGGGTGCGAAAAGCTTCATTAAGATGGCCGTGCCGGTCGTCGCCCCGCCCCAATTTGATCAGCAAACTCAGCAGCTTTTGATAAATCTCGATCTTGTCTTGCAAAAAACCGGCTTTATCTTCACCCAGCTTGAGTTCGGCGCGAACGCTTTCCATCACCTCCACCGCTTGCAGGTAAAGATCGCGCGCTTGTTCAAGTCGCCCCAGCTTGGCATAACAAGCCGCCAGCCCGGCGAGAGCAATCCACCTTTGATGAAGGCTCTCTCTTGCCACGGCGAGTTCTCGCGCTTGTTGATAGGTGGCAATCGCCGCCTCCATCTCGTTCAAACGAAGTTGCGCCTCTCCCAGCCGATTCAATAACTTCATCTGCTTGGCATACTGGTTTACCCGGCGCGCCGATTGTAGCTCGGATTCAATCAACTGTTTGGCTTGAGCGTACTTTCCTTGTTGCAAGAGCAAGTGGGAAAGCACATCCGGGGCGGAGCCGGGCGAGAAAGGGTCCTCTACACCCAGGTCAACGACCTGTTGGTAGTAACCAACCGCTGCGACCGGGTCCTGCCGGGTCGCGTGAAGATCGCCCAAATACGTCAATAAAAGTCCCTCCAACGCCTTGTCTCCGGCTTGGCGTGCGAGGTTCAGGCCGGACAGGAAATACTGATTGGCCATTTCCCAATCGCCGAGCGCGAAATAAATGCTGCCGATGCGTCCTGGATACCTGCGCAGGTTGAATAGGCTTTTAGGGCTGACGCTTTGCCGGGCCGTTTCAAACGCATTTTGATAACCTTCCAACGCCGCCTGGTAGCGATCCCGCGCTTCATCCATCGAGGCAAGGTAAGCCAAGCTGACTTCTTCGTACCCTTTATCCTTCAGCTTTCGCGCAAGCTCGATGGCCGCGTGAAAAGCGCCGCCGGCCTGGTTGTAATCTCCCAACTGGTAATGATTGATCCCGGTAATGTTCAAAAAATCTTGTTGTTCTTCCTCGCTGGCTTGCGCTTCGACAAGCGGGCGGCAGCGGGCGAGTTCCGCCGCAGAATCGCCATAGCGCCCGCCGAGTTGAAAGGCCAGCGCCCTGTAATAGCAGACCGCAGGCAAATCCGGGCGCAGTCGTTTGGCGGCATCCAATTCGACCAACGCCTGTTCAACCTGTCTTTTTCTGGCGTGGTAATAACCCAGTCCGAGATGCGCGGCGTAACTTTCCGGCGCGGACAGAACCAAAAATTTCAGGTAACTTTCCGCTTCCGCGTCGTGCTTGCCGGTCCGGCAAACATCCACCAATGCGACCAGCGGGGCGACCAGTTCCGGCGTCAGACGGAAACAGGTTTTGAATGACTCAATCGCTTCAAGCCAATTTCCCTCAGCGTCGGAAACCAATCCGATTCCGTAATAGGCGCGCGACTGCGGCGGCGTTTGTCGCAGTAACATCAGGAACATCTCGCGGACTTGAGGTAGTTGCCGGGTAACTTTGGCGGTTTGCACCAATTTGTCATACAACTGCTCGTAACCATTCGTTTGGGATAGGAACGGATAACTTTTAGCCAATGCCTCAGTCAGGTTTTGTTGCGCCAGGGATTGCAGGATGCTTCGGTATTGCTCCGGCGTGTCAAGGCGCTGGCTTCCCGCCGAGAACGGCACCAGCATTAGTCCCATCCATAAACAGACCGGAAGACTGCGTTTCTTTACGCTGGCGAGAAAAGCCCTTTTATTGTTCATTGGAAGCGTCTCCTGAAAGCACAATGAACCAGGCACTCCGGCGCTGATGCCGGGCGTGCCTGGTTACCGGGTTGCGACGAATGTGGAAGCCGTTGATCCGAGTGCTACTTTCCTTTGAGGTTGTATACCGTGACCACTTCAATTCTGTCGCCGGGTTTCAATTCTTGCAAAGGCAGCGGCGCGTGTTGAGTGACACGGCGCTGAGACTTACTCTTGGCTTGCAAAAATTGCGACGGCACGGCCGGCAGGTTCCTCTTCTCGCCGCGATTCAGATCACTGAAGGTTACAGTTTTGCTGACGTCGACACAGATGTCGCAATCCTTCAGACTGGCTCTCGCCGCAGAGCCGGTGTTTTGCACATAGTTCATGCTGAACGGAGAGCAGTTAGCGCAAACCAAAACTCCCTGTTTTCCAACGGTTACATCGGCATTGAAAGAACCGAACTGGCCAATCGTAACCGGATGGTCGCACTCCTCGCTGGCGGCCATGAATCCGCTTTTGAATTGATAGCCAATTGCCTTTTTCCGCTCTTCTTCCGACAGGCCGGGCGGAAGGAGCGTTTCGTCGTATTCGCCCGGACACGAGACGCAAATCGTGGTTACGGAACTGGAGCGCAGGTCCAGTGGAGGATCACACT
>CAZRXE010000559.1:0-3587 GCA_964603695.1 uncultured Heliomicrobium sp. | reverse complement strand
CCTTTCTCCGTCGCGGTAGGCGACTTCAACCTCGATGGCAAGCCGGATTTTGCGGCGGCGAATTACATCTCCAACACCGTCTCGGTACGATTGGGCAACGGCGCGGGCAGCTTCGGCGCAGCCACCAACTTCGCGGTGGTGACGAGACCCATTAATGTCGCGGTGGGCGACTTCAACCAAGACGGCAAGCCCGATTTGGCGACGGCGAATGACTCCTCCGCCGACGTCTCGGTTCTGCTGGGCAACGGCGCAGGGAGCTTCGGCGCGGCCACCACCTTCCCGGTCGGGGCTAACCCTCGCTCCATCGCAGTGGGCGACTTCAACCGCGACGGCAAGCCTGACTTGGCGGTGGCGAATAACGCCTCCGCCAACGTCTCAATGCTGTTGGGCAACGGCGCGGGCAGTTTCAGCACGGCCACCAACTTCGCGGTTGGGTCTGGCCCTCAATCCGTCGCGGCCGGCGATTTCAACCTCGACGGCAAGCCCGATCTGGCAACGGCGAATTTCAGTTCCAATAACGCCTCCGTGCTGCTGAGCAATTGCTTCTCCGGCGCGCAAACCCTCACCGTCAATACCACTGCGGACACCGTGGCGGCGGACGGCTTTTGCAGCTTGCGCGAAGCCATTCAAGCCGCCAACACCAACACACCGGTCAACGAATGCGCGTCGGGCGCACCGGGCCTGGACAACATCACGTTCAACCTGGGCGCGGGCACGCCGAGCATCGCCGTGACAAGCGGGCTGCCGCTCATCAGCGAGGCGCTGAGCATTGACGGCGCGACGGGCGGGGCGACGCGCGTGGAGTTGAACGGCACCGGCGCGGGCGCAGTGGACGGTCTGTTTGTCACGGGGGACGGCAGCACGATCAAGAGCCTCGTCATCAACCGCTTTGCGCAAAACGGCATTCAAGTGAATCTCGGCAATAACATCACGGTGCAAAACTGCTTCATTGGCACCAACGCAACGGGCGCGGCGGCACAGGCGAACGGCCAAAACGGCGTGTTGATTGCCGCGTCCACCAACAACCTCATCGGCGGGGCGGCGCTCAACTTGCGCAACGTCATCGCGGGCAACGGGGCCGAAGAAATTTTCATTACGGGCGCGGCGTCCACCGGCAATCAGGTGCAGGGCAATCTGATCGGCACGAACGCGGCGGGCACGGCGGCGCTGGCGAGCGTGGGCAGCGGCGTGAGCATTTTGAATTCGCCGAACAACCTCATCGGCGGCGCGACGCTCAGCTTGCGCAACGTCATCGCGGGCAATGACGGCAACGAAATTTTCATTTCCGGCGCGGCGTCCACCGGCAATCAGGTGCAGGGCAATCTGATCGGCACGAACGCGACGGGCACGGCGGCGCTGGCAAGCGCGGGGAATGGCGTGCGAATTCAGGATGCGCCCGGCAATACGATTGGCGGTTCAGGTGCGCGACTCAACGTGATTTCCGGCAATAACAACAACGGAGTGGACATCAGCGGCGCAACCGCGACGGGCAATCAGGTGCTCGGCAACATCATCGGCGCCGACGCCAACGGGCTGACAGCAATCCCCAACGGCGCGAACGGCGTTTCCATCGTCGGTGCGAGTAACAACATTGTCGGCAGCACGACAGCGGGGCTGGGCAATGTGATTTCCGGCAATGCCTTTGACGGCGTGGTGCTCGGTGCGGCGGGCGCGACGGGCAATCAAGTGCTGGGCAATCTCATCGGCTTGAAAGCCGACGGCTCCGCTGCCCTGGCAAATCGCCACGGCATATTCATTGACGGCGCGCCGTCGAACACAGTCGGCGGTACGGCGGCGGGCGCGCGCAACGTCATCTCCGGCAACACGCAGAACGGAGTGTTTATCAACGGTTCGGCCACCAATCAGGTGCAGGGCAATTTCATCGGCACGAATGCGGATGCCACGGCCGCGCTCGGCAACGGCAACACGGGCGTTTTGTTGAGCAATGCCGCCGGCAACACCGTCGGCGGAACGACGGCGGCTGCGCGCAACATTATTTCCGGCAACACCCAGAACGGCGTAGCCATCAGCGGCGCATCAGCCACCGGCAATCAGGTGCAGGGCAATTTCATCGGCACGAATGGAACCGGAACTCTGGCCATCGGCAACTCGACAGGCGTCACTGTCTTCGGCCCATCCAATACCATCGGCGGTACGGCGGCGGGGGCCGGCAATCTCATCTCCGGCAATTCCGGTTTCGCCCTGGTCATCGGCGGCGTGATCGCGACCGGTAATCAAGTGCAAGGCAACGTCATCGGCCTGGATGTGAATGGCGCGGCGCTGGGAAATGCCGACATTTCCACGGCCACAGTCCTGTTCCAATCCGGCGCGAGCAACAACGTGATCGGTGGAACGGTCGCGGGCGCACGCAACGTGATTTCCGGCAATAACGATGTGGGCATAGGAGTGATAGACGCGGGAACCGACAACAATCAAATCCTGGGCAATTACATTGGCCTGGCCGCCGACGGCAGCACTGCGCGTGGAAATAACGACATCGGAGTGCTCATCACCGGCGGTAGCGGAACAATTGTCGGCGGCACGGCGGCAGGCGCGCGGAACGTCATTTCCAGCAATACCGGTTCGGGTGTCTCGGTGAGCAGTGCGGCAACGAACGCACAAATAATCGGTAACTTCATCGGCACGGACGCCGGCGGCAACAATGCTCGCGGCAATACCACCGGCATTTCCATTAACAACACCAGCAATAACCTGATCGGCGGCACGACAGCCGGAAGCGGTAATCTCATCGCGTTCAATACTGGACGCGGAGTCTCCATTACCGGAGCGGCAGCCAACAATCGCGTACTCGGCAACAGCATCTCGGGCAACAACGGATTGGGCATTGATCTGGGCAGCAATGGACTGACGGTCAACGACGCGGGTGACGCCGACACCGGCGCGAACAATCTGCAAAACTTTCCCCTGCTGACCACCGTCACGACTTCGGGCGGCGCGACCAATGTCGCCGGCACGCTCAACAGCACGCCGAGTACGGTTTTCCGCATCGAGTTTTTCGCCAATGTTTCCTGCGATGCCACCGGCAACGGCGAAGGGCAGTTCTTTATCGGCTCGACCGATATCACCACCGATGCCGGCGGCAATGCGACAATCAGCGCGACGTTTCCCTCCTTGCCGACGCTCAACGCCGGCGGCGTGGTGACGGCCACGGCGACCGACGCGGCGGGCAATACTTCCGAGTTTTCGCCTTGCGTCTGCAACTTCGCGATAGACCCCACCGAAGCCGGCATCGCCGCTCAGGGCGTCACCGGCAATCAGGTGCAGATCATCTCTCCCGATGGATGCAGTTGGACGGCGGTCAGCAATTCGCCTTTCATCACCGTCACCGGCGGAGCTTCCGGTTCGGGCAACGGTACGGTCACTTACAACGTGGCGGCCAATCCCGGCACGCAACCTCGGACGGGTTCGCTGACCATTGCCGGTTACACCTTCTTCGCCACTCAAGCCGCCAACGGAACCGTCCTCAATGAAGGCTTCGGCGCGGCGACGCCCAAGATTCCAGATGATTGGAGCGTGATGGATACGGGCGGGACTAACAACGGCGGCGACGGCATGACCTGGATGGC
>CAZRXE010000558.1:0-4162 GCA_964603695.1 uncultured Heliomicrobium sp. | reverse complement strand
CATCGCTTCGAAGAACTGACCGGCGTGAACTGGGCGAGTTATTTGATCAATACACGCACGCTCGAACTCAGCTTTCTGGACGAGCCGTCCGCGCGCGAATTGCTGACCGAACCCGTGCCGCAGTTGCGTTACGAAGACGGTGTGCTGGAAGAAATCCTGCGCCTGACACATTGCCAGCCTTACCTGTTGCAAGCCATCGCGTCAGAACTGGTCAATCACCTGAACGAATTGCAAAAGACGACGGCGACGCGCGCCGACCTCGATGCCGCCGTCAACAAAGTGCTGACTAGCGCGGGCGCTTACTTTGCGAATACGTGGCGCGAAGACAACTCGCCCTCCGAGCAAACCGTTTTGCGCGCGTATGCCGAAGGCGCGGGCGAACGCGTGGATGCTGCGGAATTCCAATCCGCGCTGCAAAGCCTCGTCCGCAAGGAAATGATGGAACGCGATGGCGACGGTTACCGGCTGGCTGTGCCGCTGTTCGGATTATGGATTTTGCGGAATCAGGTGGATTGATTCGGATCGTTCGTTTCGGTGTCGGTAGTCGTTTGTTCTTTCGTCAGGTCTTCCAGCAGTTTCCGCAACTCATCTTTGGTGACATTTTCCTGATCGGATTTGGCGTAAAGCAACAATAGGTAAAGTGTGGGTTCGGGTTGTTCGGTAAGTTTGTAAAGCAAGCGGTAGCCGCCGCTCTTGCCTTTTATTAGGTCTGAATTCGTGACGCGCAGTTTTCGCACTTCATCGCCGCCAGAAATCTGCACGCCGAGTTGCGGGATGCGTTCCAACGATTCGATAGCCACACGCACATCGTCTTTGACGCGGCGAAATCGCTTGCCCAAGCGTTTAACGCTTTGTTTGAAAGACTGAGTGAGGACGACTTTACAGCGGTTTTCATTCGGGTAAGAAGATCAGATGCACTGATTTCCCAATGTTTTAAGGCTTTTTTGCCTTTTCATTCGAGCGAAAACCGCTGTATAGCTCATCGAGTCCTTGCCGCCAGTTGGCTGAAGGCGGTTCCTGTTGGGCGCGTGCTACCAGTGTTCGTAAGGCTTCCGATTGAGCGAGCAACGCATCTTCCGGTTCGCTTTCGCGATGGAACAGGTTATCCAGAATGAGTTCGATTTGCGAAAACGAAGCGATGTCCACAAGCACGGCTTTGGCTTCTCCCGCTTCATAGACGATTGGGAAGCGTTCCTGCTTCCAGAATTGAGTAACGCTCATCGTTGTTTCTCCGTTGTTGCTTGATGGAAGAGAGTCGCCGCAACCTGCGGCGCGGCAATACTAATACAGCAAAGGAGTGTTTGATGGAAATCGCAATGTTGTTATTCGACCGGCTGACCGCGCTCGATGCCATTGGGCCTTATGAAGTGCTGAGCCGCATTCCCAATGCAACCGTTAAATTCGTCGGCAAACAGGCCGGAGCCGTTCGCACGGATGTCGGCAGTTTGGCGCTCACCGCCGATTACGCGCTGGATGAAGTCCCGTCACCGGATATTTTGGTTGTGCCGGGCGGGCCGGGGCAGACGGCGTTGATGAACGATGACGCCATTTTGAATTGGGTTCGCCGGGCGCACGAAACGTCCAAATGGACGGCTTCGGTTTGCACAGGCTCGCTGGTGCTGGGCGCTGCCGGGTTGCTCAAGGGGCTGAAAGCGACTTCGCACTGGCTGGCTTACGATGCGTTGCGTCAGCTTGGAGCCGAGCCGACCGAACAGCGCGTGGTCATCGAAGGCAAGATCATTACGGCGGCGGGTGTGTCGGCGGGGATTGATATGGCTTTGACGTTGGTGGCGCGCGAATGCGGCGCTGGCGTTGCGCAATCCATTCAGCTCGGCATCGAATACGATCCGCAACCGCCGTTTGATAGCGGCTCGCCGTCGAAAGCGTCGGCGGAAATTGTCGAACGCTTGCGCAGCCGCAGCCGGTTCATCATGAGTTAGCACCGTGTTTCTGACGCCATAACAGAAGGTGACGTCGTACTGGCTGAGCGCCAGACTTGGCCAGCACGGCGGATGGCGCGCCGTCAGTAAAAACGGTTGAACCACCAGCATTCCATTCGAGCATTGCCTGACTCGCCAGCGTCACCAGCATCTGAAAACCAATTCTTCGACAAAGTTTTTTCCCGTCGGCTCCAGGAAGTTTCGGATCAAACTGCCGATTTCCTCTACCTGGCCTTTCCGGTCAAGGTGGGATGCAGCTTTGTACGAAACTCCGGCAGCAGCTAGCGGCGCGGGGTGAATTTCTTCCAAAGTCAGAAGTTCAGACGGAGAGGTCGCCGTCAATGCCACTGCTTTCAACGCTTCTGGCTTGCGCCACAAAGGGAGTAGTTCGTCCGTTTTTCGGCAAGAGCATTCCGGCGGCTCCACGCAGCATGCACCGCAAGGGAAGATTTAAGACAACGCTGTTGACGGCATAAGGCTTGCAAAACGTTTTGGCATTCAGATGTCAGAACTAAACAACTAAGCATCGGCTGCTGCGCGCGAGAGAGGTTTATCTTTCTCGCGCGGCGGCTTGCCAAATAAAAGGACTTGGAGGGGAAATGAAATTCAGGTGGAGTGTAATTCTGCTTTTTCCGGTGTTGCTCTCAATGGCGCAGGCGCAGGAACTGCGTGAGGTCTTTCGGCGCGTCAATCCGTCGGTCATTGTCGTTCACACCCAGCAGCGACAGCCTGGGCGAAACGCGCTGGAACAGGCGGGGAATCTGGAAAGCATTGGTTCCGGCGTGTTGATTTCCGCTGATGGAAAGGCCCTGACGGCGGCACACGTAGTGCAATCGGCAAACAAGATCGAAGTGGAATTTATTGGTGGCGAGCGAGCGAGCGCACGTGTGATAGCAGCCGCGCCATTTGCCGATGTGGCTTTGCTGCAATTGGATCGTGTGCCTGCGGGAGTGCCTGTTGCGCGTCTGGCAGATTCGGGACGCGCGGAAATCGGCGACAGAATTTTTGCCATTGGCGCGCCTTACGGAGCTAAGCATTCGCTTGCAGTCGGCTCGTTAAGCGCTCGGCGCACCACCGAAAACGTGTTTGAAAACCTGACGGCGTTGGAACTGTTTCAGGTGGATGTGACGCTGCACGAAGGTAATTCCGGCGGGCCTGTGTTCAATCTGGATGGCGAAGTGATCGGTCTGGTCAGTCACGCATTGGTGAAGATTGAAGGAGGAAAAGGGCCAAATTTCGCCGTTACTTCCAACGTTGCGCGCCGGCTGATGCTGGAAGAAAAACGCATTTGGATGGGCGTTGAGGCGCTGATGATCGAAGGCCCATTGGCGGAGTCTTTCAATTTGCCGCACTCCGCAGGATTGCTGGTGCAATCCGTGGCGGAAGGTTCGTTGGGTGCCCGTCTGGGATTGCACGAGGGCAAGCTGAGCGTCACGGTGGAAGAGCAGCAAATGCTGATTGGCGGCGATGTCATCACTGAAATTCTAGGACAGCCTGTCCGTCCCAGTTCTGCTGTCTTCGAAAAATTGCAACGAAGTCTGGATCAACTGCGAACAGGCGACACCCTGCAAGTGAAAGTGATCCGGGCAGGACGGGAAATTGAGCTTACCACGCGCATTACAGATTGAAGTTGACTGCCAGCCTTCCATATTCAAAAAGACATATTGCGACAGACTGTCTCAGCTTGTCGCAATATGTCTTCTGCCTTCATCAACAATTCAGCGCAGAAGCGAAACCAGCGCAGGCATCGCAAGCGGTTCGCCGGCTTCATTGTGAACGCCGACCGCCGCATCAAGCTCCGCTGAAATGTCGCCGACGCCTCCGCCGATTCCGGATGCAATGGATTTGAAGTCGAACAGGTTCGGATCCATCAAATGCGTGTTCACCACGTTGCCGAGCGCCGTCAGCATGGATTTGCGGACTTTGGGAATTTCCTGTTGCAATTCGTCAATCAACCGCTTCATTCGTTTGCGCTTCAGGTTTTCCTGCGAACCGCACAGATCGCAGGGAATAATCGGGAAGTTTTGCGTCGCGGCAAATTCGGCCAAATCCTTTTCCCATATGTAGGACATAGGGCGAATGACCGTGTTGCGCCCGTCGTCCGAGCGCAAGACCGGCGGCATCGCTTTCATCGTGCCGATGTAAAAGAAGTTGAGCAGGAAGGTTTGCAGCACATCGTCCGCGTGATGGCCGAGCGCGATTTTCGTGCAGCCTTCTTCCAC
>CAZRXE010000557.1:0-6713 GCA_964603695.1 uncultured Heliomicrobium sp. | reverse complement strand
CCCTCAGCGATTGTTCAAATTGTTCGGCGGCCTTTTCATATTCGCCTATCAACAGCCAGATGTTTCCGACGCCGATCAAGGCATTGGCTTCTTCGCGCCGCGCCTGCAAACGTCGGAAAATCTGCGCGGCCTGGCGATAGGCTTCCAGCGAAGCCTGAAACTTGCTTTGGACATAAAAGAAAGTTCCCATCTGCACCAGCGTTGACGCCGCCGAGCGTTCGTCGCTGGTGATGCTTTGCAATTGCCGCGCGCGTTCGTAATAAGTTTGCGCTTCCGCCAATTGCCCGGACGAGCGATGAACATCGCCCAACCCGCTCAGCACATAAGCTTCCAGAATTTGATTGTTCGTCGCCTGCGTCAACGCCAACGCCCGCTGATGAAATTCCATTTCGCGACGCCAATCCTGATAGCCATAAACTTCGGCAACGCGGTAAAGCGCCAAGGCTTCGCCGTTTTTGTCTTCCGTCTTGCGAAACAGCGCCAGTGCGCGTTCAAAGCATTCCTGCGCCAATTGCGGCTTGCCAGAAAAGTTGTGCGTGCGCCCCTGCCCGATCAAGGCGACGGCGGCTTCACGCTCTTCGCCTAGTGACGAAAACGTCTCAACGGCCTGGCGCAAACACAGCAGACTTTGCTCCAAATCCGAAGGGCGAAGCTTCTCTCCGTCGAAGTAATTGCGTTGGGCGGCAACTCGTCGCGAGTCTTCCGGCAGCGCCGAGCGCGCGGCAAGCAGCGTCAGCGCGTAACCGCCTGTGGCGGCGGCTGAATGCACTGAACGAACGCGCAGCGTGTAATCGCCCGCCGATTCGGCAATGAAATAAAGGTTTTCCGCTCCCTGCGAACCGATTGGAGAATAGGTTTCGATCAACGACTTGCCGGATGGATCAAGCAACGCCAGAAAAATGTCCGCGCCGCGCTGTTCCGCGACAAGATGCAAATAGGAATTGGCCGAAAGCGAAATCGTATAGGAGTGCGTTTGGCCGGCGCTGATGTCTTTGGCAATCGGACTGCCGGGCAGAAGCGCATTGGTCTGGCCGCTTGTTTGCGCCGGTTTGACGTTGATTACCGGGCTGACGAAACAGAAAAGAAGAACAAACCAATGAACTTGTCTGAGCATTCGTTTTGCAGCGGAAAACAAAACACACATCGTCCAATTGAATACGCCCGCGCGAACGCGGGCGTAATAAAGTGCAGGCTGTTTTTTCGTTGTTTAAGTCGCACGGGCGGGAATCATCTCGCCGTTAACTTCATTTTGGTGAGACTTCTTCAGTTGCCGTTCCAATTTTTTGATTTGAATCAGGTGCTTCGGATTGAACGCCAGCGACGGGTAATAACAGTTGGATTCGTGCGTGCAGTAGCAGCCGTTTTTGACGTGTTGGCGGCGAACCTGCATTTCCGGCGAATTCCACAGCGCCCAGAAATCCCAGTTGTAATCGCGCAGATTGCCGATGGCGTCCAGGTTTTCGCAGCTTGAAACCGTGCCTTCGTCATAAATCACACCGCCGGTGGTTCCGGCAAAACAACGAAGCTGGGCTTTTTGTTGCTCTTCGGTGCGGGCGATCAATTCGTGCATGTAAATGTCCACCGCCGCTTTGAAGTAACCGCCTTTGCCTTTGTAATGATTTTTGATGACGCCGCGCTGCGAATCCGAATCAATCATCTGCGACAGTTTGCGGTAACGGCTCAGATCAATGTTCAACTCTTCGGCTTTGGCCGATGGCGGACGAATGTAATTGACGTTGATTTTGTCGGGCTTCAATTCGTAACGCAGGAAGTCGTACCAATCGAAAATCCGATCCTGGTTCGAATTCATAAAACAGGTGCAGGTTTGCACGTCCAGGCGCGGAATTTGTTTTTGAATTTCCTGAAGTTGCCGTGCCGTGCCGATGGCTTTGTCCCAACTGCCGGCTTTGCCGCGAATTTTTTCGTGGTCTTCTTTCAGGCCGTCAATACCAAGCGCGACCGTCACATTGAGATTCGGGCATTCGTCCAAAATGCGCGAAACATCGGGAATGATGCGCTGTTGAATGCCGCCGTTCGACATCAGGTAGACCGATTCGAGTTTATTGTTTTCGTAAAAGGCGCGAACGACTTCCGGCAGGTCCTTGCGCGTGAAAGGTTCGCCGCCGGCGATAATCAAAATGGGCAGGCTGCCGCCGAGCGTTTCGCTGATGCGGACGAGATTTTCGGTCGTCATTTGCAGCTTTTTGCGCGGCTTGTCGTCCAGTTCTTCGGTGAAAAAACAATGCACGCAGCGCATGTCGCAAACCGAAGTAATCAGAATGTTCAAGATCACCGGCGACGTGACGCCTCCCATCAGTACCTTGCCGTAACGTTTAACAAGTTCGAGGTTGTAGTTCATAAAATTCCTTTTGACTGCGATAAAAGCGTTTTTTTGAGGAGACGTAAGGCCGGTATTAGGCGTCGTTTGTTTGCCAAAGTCAAACAACGGTTTCGTCGTCAAAGCGCCTTCAGACAGGCTCTTCAAGCAAACCAAGCAGCGCCGCTTCCATCGCGATTTGACGATTGATATTGACGCGCAACCGTTTGCGGACTTCGTCGAATTTCTCGCTCCACGCCATCACGCGGCGCAAACCGGCTTTAGCGGCCAGCGGTTCCAGACGGTCGGCCACGTCAATGTTGATGACGGATTGGCGATTGCCGCCCGCCGCCAGCAACAGCAAATCGCGCAGCAACGTGGCCAGCAGATTCAATTCCTTCTCGAATTCGTCGCGCTCTTTTTTGCCTATGTATTCGGCGGCTTTCAGCAAGCGAAAGCGGTTTTGCCCAGTAGCCAGCAGTTCCAGCAGTTCAATCAGCGTGCGGCGTTCCTGCCGATACACCGAAAGATCGAAGGCCGTGGCCTGGCCGATGCGGCCTTCGGTGACGCGCGCCAGTAATTGCGTGTCGGGCAGCGGGCGCGGGTAATTGGCGGTCAAATACTTTTCCATCTCGGCCACCGACAGCGGCATGAAATTCAGCCGTTGCGCGCGCGAACGAATCGTTTGCAACAGCGAATTCGGGCGCGAAGTAATGAGGATGATCGTCGAAGTCGCCGGCGGTTCTTCCAGCGTTTTTAACAAGGAATTGGCGGCTTCTTCGCGCAAGCGGTCGGCTTCGTCTATCAGGAAAAACCGTTGGCGGCCTTCGCGTGGATGGTAATGCACTTCATCGGCCAGCGCGCGCGTTTGCGCGATTTTGATGAACTGGCCGTCCGGCTGAATCGTCGTCACGTCGCCATAGGCGGCCTCGTCAATCCGATGACACACCGGACAGTTGTCGCAGCTATCGGTGGCAAAACCACTCGCCGGAGCCTTCTGGCAATTGGCGGCTTTGGCCATCGTCAGCGCGAACTGGCGTTTGCCCACGCCGTCCGGCCCGGCAAAAATCAGCGTGGCGGAAATCCGCCCTCCCGCGAGCTGTCGTTGCAGAATTTGTTTGTTGCGTTCGTTCCCTAGAAGATTGGCGAAAGACATGGTTTCAGTATAGTAATGGATCGCGGTTGCTGAAAGCCTTCAACCCAACCGAACCGACTTTTATGCAAACAGAAGATTATCAATACCTTTATGAACTGGAAGAGCGTTTCTGGTGGTTTGCCGGAATGCGCGAAGTAACGGCCAGCCTGCTCGATCCGTTATTGCCTTCGCGCGACCGCGCCATTCTGGATGCCGGCTGCGGCACTGGCGGCAATCTGGAATGGCTGGCGCGTTACGCCGGCAACGGGCGAATCGCGGGCATTGACCTTGTTTCCACCGCGCTCGATTTTTGCCGCCAAAGCGGCCACACGCAATTGGCGCAGGCGTCGGCGACGGATTTGCCGTTTGCCGACGAAGCCTTTGATCTGGTGACTAGCTTTGATGTGCTGGTGCAGATTCCCGGCAAAGGCGCGGACGAACAAGCCATTCGCGAAATGCGGCGGGTTTTGCGTCCCGAAGGAATCGCCTTTGTGCGATGTGCGGCTTATGAATGGATGCGCAGCGGCCACGACGCGGCCCTGAGCACGCAGCGGCGCTACGAACTCGGCGAACTTTGCGGAAAGATGGAAGCGGCGGGCTTTCAAATCCTGCGCGCGACTTACGCCAACAGTTTGCTGTTTCCCGTGGCGGCCGTGCGCCGATTGGCGCTGAAACGATTAGGCCTGGCCGACAGCGGTTCGGACGTGAAGCCCTTGCCGCCTGAATTGCAATGGTTGAATCAATTGTTGATGAAGGTGCTGCTGTGCGAAGCGCGGCATTTGCAAACACCGAACGCGAAGCTTCCCGCCGGATTGTCTGCCATCTGCATCGCGCAAAAATAACGGCTTTGCGCTGCCGCCGAAGCCAACGCTAGAATCACATCAATGACCACACTGCTCGGAAAAACAGAACAAGAGTTGATCGAATTCGCCAAAGAATCCGGCGAAGCGGCCTTTCGCGGCAAGCAGCTTTATCAATGGATGTACAACCGCCGCGCGCAGGATTTCGCGCGGATGACGGATTTGTCCAAATCGCTGCGCGAAAAGTTGGCGCAAGCCGCCGCCGTCACCGAAACCACAATCGAACGAGTGTTTTACTCCACGGATGGCACGCGCCGTTATTTGCTTCGTCTGGGCGACGGGCGCGAAGCCGAAGCGGTCTTTATGCCCGAAGAGCGCCGCGACACCGTTTGCATCAGTTGTCAGGTGGGCTGCGCCGTTGGTTGCAAGTTCTGCATGACGGCGCAACTGGGCGTGAAGCGAAACATGACGGCGGGCGAAATCATTTCGCAGATAGTTATCGTACTCAACGAAGTTTACGGCGAAGGTGCCGAATTGCCGCACGGCACGAATCTGGTCTTTATGGGCATGGGCGAAAGCTTTTTGAATTATCAGGAAGTGATGAAAGCGATTCGTGTGATGGCCGATGACAAAGGTTTGGGCATCAGTCCGAAGCGCGTGACGGTTTCGACTTCCGGCATTGTGCCGCGCATTTATGAATTTGCCGCCGAATCTGTCCGCCCGCATCTGGCCATTTCGCTTTCGGCCACGACCGAAGTGCAGCGCAACGATCTGATGCCGATCAATCATAAATACACGCTGGCGGATTTAATGAAGGCCTGCCGAGAATATCCGTTGGGGGAACGCGAGCGGCTGACGTTTGAATACGTGATGCTGGATGGCGTCAACGACAGCGACGAAGACGCGCGCCGCCTGGTCAAATTGCTCGGCGGCATTCGCGCTAAAGTGAATCTGATTCCGCACAACCCCGCGCCGGAACTGCCTTACAACGCTTCGCCGATGCAGCGCATTCTGGCCTTTCAAAAAATCCTGGTGGAAAAAGACGTTCCCGCCTTCATTCGCCGCCCGCGCGGACAGGACATCTCGGCGGCCTGCGGGCAATTGGCTGCTCGCCAGCAGGCAAGCGTGTAAATCAACTTTCGATTTTGTTGCAAAGGCGTGAGCGTCTCAGCGTTTCCACTCAAACCAGCTTTTGAAAAGTTTGCTGACAAAAGGGGACAGCCGCGTGCGATTGTAAGCGTCGCCGATTCGTTGCAGCACGGCGGCCTGCGTGGGGTAAGGATGGATCGTTGTTGAAAGCGCGCCGGCTTTCAGTCCGTGCGTAATGGCCAGTGTCAATTCGCCGATCATTTCTCCGGCGTGGCGCGCGACGATGGTTCCGCCCAACAGCCTGCCCGTTTTGCGGTCGTAATGAACGCGGGCGAAGCCTTCGGTTTCGCCGTCCAGAATGGCCCGGTCATTGTCGTCGAAGCGTTCGGTGATGGTCGCGACATCGAAACCTGCCGCGCGCGCTTCCGCTTCGTAACAGCCAACGTGCGCCAGTTCCGGGTCGGTGTAAGTCACCCAGGGCATCACTAAATCACTGACCTTCGCACGGCCAAAAAACAGCGCATTGCGCAGCACTGAGCGCGCCGTGGCGTCCGCCGCGTGCGTGAATTTGTATTTCAAACAAACATCGCCCGCCGCGTAAATCTTCGGATTCGAGGTTCTCAATCGGTCGTCCACCAAAACGCCTTCGCGCGAATAGCGCACGCCCGCCGCTTCCAAATTCAAACCTTCGACATTCGGCACGCGACCGGCGGCGGACAAGATCAAATCGCCAATCACTTCCGTTTGCTTTCCGGCATATTCGTAAAAGATGGCTTTGCCTGTCGGACGCTGTTCGACGCGCGTGATCTTCACTTGATTGAGAATCGTCACGCCTTCGCTGAGCAATTGGCGCTGAATCAGTTCGGCTGCGTCTGCATCTTCGCGCGGCAGTATGCGTTCGACATTGTTGAGGATCGTCACCTGGCTACCGAAGCGTTGAAAAGCCTGCGCCAATTCGCAGCCAATCGGCCCGCCGCCGATGACCGCCATTCGTTGCGGCAGTTCGGTAATCGTGAAGATGTTTTCGTTGGTGTAATAACCGGCTTCTTTCAATCCGGGAATCGGCAGTTCCGCCGGACGGCCTCCGGTGGCGATGACGGCGCGGTCGAATTCCAGTCGCTGTCCGGCGACTTCGATGGTTGTGGAACTGGCGAAGCGAGCTTCGCCCAGATAAACATCCACGTTGTATTTGTCCGTCATTCTGGCCGCCGCGTCGTTGTGGCTGATCCGTGCGCGAAGCTTTCGCATTCGTTCCATCGCGAAGGCGAAATCAAACTGAGTTTCGCCGGAAAGACGAACGCCAAATTCTTGCGCCAACTTCAAATCATAAACAGCACGCGCCGCGCGAATGACGCCTTTTGAAGGCACGCAG
>CAZRXE010000556.1:0-11850 GCA_964603695.1 uncultured Heliomicrobium sp. | reverse complement strand
CAAGGCTTCGGCCCACAAGGCGCGGAATTGACGACGACCGATTACAACTTTTACGCGCAATATGACTGGAAATTCCTGTCGCAGGTGACCTTCAACCTGGGTCTGCGTTACGAATACCAGCAGTTGCCGAAGCCGCAACTTGCCAATTCTTCGACCGATGTGATTCCCAACATTGGCCGTACTTTGAACGAAGCGACTTCCTTCATGCCCAACGACAAAAACAACTTCGGCCCACGTTTCGGCTTTGCCGTGGATGTTTTCGGCGACGGCAAGACCTCGATTCGTGGCGGGTATGGTTTGTATTTTGGGCGGCTGATCAATTCGACGATTTACAACGCGTTGGTAAACACCGGCAATCCGAACGGACAGAATCAGGTAAGCCTGGCACCGACGCTGGCGACCGCTCCAATCTTCCCGAACGTGCTGCCTTCAGCGCCGGCTGGGACAGGGGCGATCCAATTCTTTGCGAAGGAATTCGGCAATCCTGAAATCCATCAACTGGACGTGATTCTGGAACGCCAGATCGGCCAGAACACGACGGTGTCGGCGTCTTATCTGGGCAGTCTCGGACGCAAATTGCCGATCTTTTATGACCGCAATCTGACCGCGCCCGTCGCCACACAAACCTTTGCCATCACCGGCGGGCCGCTGGACGGCAAGTCATTGACGATTCCGGTTTTTGCGACGGCACGTCCGCTGACCACTTACGCCCAACTCACCGAAATCGCCAGCAAGGTGAAATCCGAATACAACGCGTTCGTTTTGCAGGCCAATCGTCGTTTAACGAAAGGCGTGCAATTCCAGGTCAACTACACCTTGTCCAAAGCGATTGACACCTTGCAGACTTCGACCACGTTCACGGCGAACAACACTCCTTACAATGTTTTCGATCCGGAAGCGGATCGCGGGCGCTCGAACTACGACCGTCGCCACAAATTCGTGGCCAGCGCTGTGATCGCTCCGCGCGTGCGAGCCAGCAACAAGTTCGTCACCGCACTGGCTGACGGCTGGTCGGTTGCGCCGATCTTCCAGGTCTACACGGGCCGTCCTTATGACGGTTTGGTTTCCGGCAGCAACGGCGGCGGAGGCAGCTTGAACCGTTCGGGCGGACAGAATCGTCTGGTCGGCTTGCTGGAACGCAACGCTTTCACCGGGCCGACGGTGAAGAACCTCGACCTGCGCTTGTCGCGTCGCTTCTATATCAAAGAGAAGATGAACATCGAGTTCCTGGGCGAAGTCTTCAATCTGCCGAATAACACGCAAATCACCGATCTCAACAATACGATGTACAACCTGAGCAGCGGCGCGTTGGTTTATAACAGCGCGTTCGGCTCCATCACCGAAGCCGGCGGAACGCTTTACCGCGAACGCCAAATTCAACTCGGACTCCGGTTCCAGTTCTAGGCCGGCTTTCGTTTTCAAGCGAGGCTGCTGACTTAAGCAGCCTCGCTTGTTTCCTTCATTCGCTCCCTCCCCCAATCACAACGAGTTTTGGTTAAGTGCGCCACGCCAGTTGCCCCTTTGCTCCTTTGTTCCTTCGGATGACGCGAACTTAACTTGACCGGTTTTGCCATGTGATTTAGCCTTCCCCCTACTTCGACCGGAAACCCAACCAATCATCACAACTAGCAGGGATGAAATCATTGCAATTATGTTTTTCGCTGTGAGCGACGGCGGCAACCGCACCGCTTGGCCGTTCACTGATTTGTAACGCTTACTCATCGAGCAAGGGAGAAATATGTTCAGACCAAATCCATATCGTTTGCTTGGCGCGGCGATGCTGTTTGCGCTGTGCCTGACGTGCGGCGGCATTCAAGCTTTCGCGCAGGCGCAAGCCAGCACGGGACAGATTGCCGGAACCGTACGCGACAACAACGGCGCGGCGATTGCCAATGCCACCGTCAAAGCCGTCAGCAAGAGAACCGGCCTGGAACTGTCGGCCACCACCAACGAAGACGGTTTGTACCGCTTCGTGTTGTTGCCGCCGGGCGAATACGACCTGAAAGCGGAAGCCGGCGGTTTTACCGCAGGCGGCATTAATGGCGTCACGGTCGGCGTCGGCCAGACGATTGACGCCAATATCACGCTCGGCGTCGGCGCAGTTTCCGCCGCCGTCACCATCACCGCCGATGCCATTCAAACCACCACGTCGGTTCCTGATTCGCTCTTCAATCAAAAGGCGATTGACAATCTGCCGATCAACGGACGCCGCTTTCAGGACTTCGTTCAATTGACGCCGACGGCGATTGTGGACAACGCCACGCGCGGTCAGATTTCGCTTTCCGGCCAACGCGGCATCAATTCCAACATCCAGATTGACGGCGCGGATTACAACCAGCCCTTTTTCGGCGGCGTTCGCGGCGGCGAGCGCTCGAACAACGGCTACACCATTCCGCAGGAATCCATTCAGGAATTCCAGGTAATCGCCGCCGGTTATTCGGCGGAGTTCGGACGTTCGACCGGCGGTCTGGTCAACGCCATCACCAAATCCGGCACGAACGCTTTTCACGGTTCGGCTTTTTACCTGCATCGTCCCGAACAACTCTCGCGCAGCAATGAAATCCTGAGTGCGATTGCCGCCGCCCGTAACCGCGAGATTCCCGGCGCGCCGACGCAACAACAATGGGGCGCTTCGCTGGGCGGGCCGATCACGAAAGACAAATCGTTTTTCTTCGGTTCGTATGAACAGCAACGCATCCGCCAGGATCGCAACGTGGTCTTCACGCTGCTCAATACGCTGCAAAGCGACGCGGCAGTTTTTGGCGCGTTGAGCGCGCCTTCGCGCGCGCTGTTCGATCAGTTCCGCCAACAGGAAGTCGGCTATCAGGAAACCAACGACGCCATCACCTTCCTGGGACGTTACGATTACCAGTTCGGCAACGGCTCGCGTTTCAACGTGCGCTACAACTACAGCGCCAACGAAGGCAAAAACGCCAACGCCACCGGCGGCGCGCCCGACCCGACCACCAACCGCGCCCTAAGCAACAACGGCAACGAAAAGAACAACACCAACACCATCGCCGGACAGTTGAATAACTTCTTCACGCCGGTGCTTTCCAACGAACTTCGCGCGCAGTATTCACGCGAAGAGCGTCCGCGCGAAGCCAATTCCACCAACCCGAACGTCGGCAGCGCCATCGGCAACATCGGCGCGCGCAACTTCCTGCCGACCACGCAATTCGACTGGCGCTTCCAGGTCTCTAACAACCTGACCTGGGTGCTGGGCAACCACACCACCAAATTCGGCGCGGAATGGAACCACGTTTTTGTGGATCAAACTTTCGGCTTCAATCAATTCGGCACTTACGGCATTGGCGGCGTCAATACCGCCACAGCGGCAGGTGTTGCTCAAGTACTGGATTTGCTGTCCGGCGGCACAACCGGGCGTCCGTTCGACGGCGCTCCGAACGTGGCCACGCTGGCGCAACAAATCGGCAACTTGCAGGCAGCTTACAGCGGCGATGAATTCGCCATCTTCGCCCAGGACGCCTGGCGCATTCGTCCGAATTTCACGCTGAATTACGGCCTGCGTTGGGAATCGCAATTCAACCCCGCGCCGGAAGCGACCAACACCGCGCTGGTGGACATCGTTCGCCGTTATCGTTCGCCCATCGGCAACGGACGCGGCGTTGACCCGACCTACATCCCGGATTTCAACGATCAACTCGCGCCGCGCGTCGGTTTCGCCTGGGATCCGAAAAACAACGGCAAGACAGTTATTCGCGGCGACGCCGGCATTTACTACGCGCGCACGCCTTACCTGCTGTTGGCTGGCCCCTTCAACAACTTCCGTTCACCGGCAGGCGATTTGTCAGTGACTTTGCCTTTTGCCTTGCCGACGAACTTCGTTTCGACAGCGGCCTGTCCGAACCGCAATGCCTGCGACAGCTTGTTCGAGCAGTTGGGATTGGTCGGCTTTGTTCCGACGCTCAGCAACCTGCGTCCGCTGACACTGACGGAAATCGGCAACATCGCCCAGCGTTTGGGTTTGCCGTTCAACTCAGCCGTGCCGAACGGCCTGGCACCGCTGGCTTTCGCCAACGATTACAAGAACCCGCGTTCGCTCCAACTCGGCGCGGGCATCGAACGTGAACTGGGCCGGGGCTTCAGCGTCGGCGCGGATTTCCGCAACATCAACACTTCGCGTTTGCAGCGCAACCGCGAATTGAATCTGGCCGCGCCGGCCAGTGTGGATGCCGAAGGCCGTCCGATCATCGGTTTGAACAACCGCCCGCTCAACGTTTTCAGCGGCATCGCATTCGGCAGCTTCCAGTTGCGCGAATCCACCGCTCAGGCGCGTTACACGGCGGCTACGTTCCGCGTCAATCTGCGCCGGAGCTGGGGACAATTCAGCGCGTTTTACACCCTGTCTGAAAACTTCTCCGACGACGACAACGAACGCGACGCCGGCGGCGTGACTTACATGAACACCTTCGACCTGACGCCGGATTACAACTATTCCAACCTGGATCAACGGCATCAGTTCCTGTTCAACAGCGTGTTTTTCCTGCCCGCCGGTTTTGAAGTGGCGGCTAGTTCGCGCATCAACTCCGGGCGTCCGCTCAATGCGACGGTCGGTTCGGATCGCAACGGCGACGGCACGAACAACGACCGTCCGTACAGTGCCTTCGGCGTGCCGTTCAAACGCAACGCCTTCCGCAATCGCGCTTTCTATAACGTGGACAGCCGCATCCAGAAACGCTTCAAATTCGGCGAAAGCCGCGGCCTGGTGTTTTCGGCGGAGTTCTTCAATCTGTTCAATTTCGAGAACGCCACCTACGCAGGTCCGCAGGCGACGTATTGCACGCCGTCCGCCGTCGGCTGCGGCTTCGGCGCTCCGACCAACGTCAACTTCCGCAAGCTGAAAGACGCCGGCGGAAACACCATCATCACCAACAATCCGGGCGTGCCTTTCCAAGTGCAACTCGGCGCGCGCTTCCAGTTCTAAACCGACTGACAAGCCAACCAAAAAAAGCGGAGGCCGTTCGGTCTCCGCTTTTTTTGTTCTGTTTCTCCCACCCGTGATTCAGTTATTTTTTGCGGCAGCCGGCGGGATGCGTTCGGCGCGCACCGCCGCGTGATAGGCGAACGAAGCCAGCACCATCGCGCATTGTTGCAAGTCGGCAGCTTTGACGCGCTCGTAAGTGTCCATGTTTGTGTGATGCGTGCGCACATCGTAATCCACGTAATCCTGCACCGGATTGAAACCCGCCATTCCGGCGCGCGTGAAGCTCAAATGATCCGTGTTGCCGATGCCTTGAATGATGTTGCGCCGCGCGCCCTGTTCGCGAAAGGGTTCCAGCCAGGCATCGAAGATCGGTTTGACGGCTTCGTTGTTTTCCAGATACCAGCCGTAAATCGGCCCGGAACCCGGATCGAGATTGAAATAGACGTTGAATTTGTCGCGCGCGGCTTTGTTGGCATCGCCTTTCAGATACTTGTCAACGTAGCGTTGCGAACCGTGAAGCCCCTGCTCTTCGCCGCCCCACAACGCCATGCGGATGGTGCGTTTGGGTTGCGCGCCGATGGCTTTCAAAATGCGCATCGCTTCCATCACCACCGCCGCGCCGTCGGCATTGTCCGTTGCGCCGGTGGAAGAATGCCACGAATCCAAATGCCCGCCGATCATCACCACTTCATCGCGTAAGGCCGGATCCACGCCCGGCAATTCGGCCAGCACGTTGTACCCGTTTTTATCTTCGGTCAAAAAGCGCGTTTGCACGTTGACGCGCAATTTGACTGAAAGCCCGCGCTGAAGCATTCGCGCGATCATGTTGTAATGTTCCGCGCTCAGCACCACGCTCGGCAAAGCGGCTTCGCCGTTGTCGCGACCGAGGACGAAAAGCGTTCCGTGTTCGCCGCGATTGGGTCGCAACACGACGCCCGCGCCGGTTTCGCGCAGCAACCGCGCCATGTTTTGCGGCGTGATGAACGGCGCGGAACCTGCCGGCGGACGCGGTTGACCGATGGCGACGGGATGATCGAACGAAGTCGGTTGAGGACGATCCGCGCGTTCAAACGAAGTCTGAATCGGCTGGCTCATGACAATTGCGCCTTTCAATTTGCCGCGCAGTTGTTCAACTTCCTCTTGTTTCTTGTCGCCCAGAAAAATCGGCGCGGCGGTCAGTTCGCCCGCCGTCGAAGCCGACCACGCTTCGGGATAACCGATCAAAGGCATATAACGCGGCTCGACCATTTCGATGGAAAACTTGTCCAGCGTCCAGCCACGCCCAAATTCCCAGGCTTCCAGGCGCGAATTGCTCAAGCCCCATTCTTTCATTTTCGTTTGTGCCCATTCAGCAGCAGCTTTGTAAGCCGGCGAAGCGGTCAGACGCGGGCCGATGTCTTCGGTGAAATGCGTGAACGTGGCGTGAACCTGCGAACGGTTCAACGCTTCGTCGCGAATCTTGTTGATGACCTCGCGGTCAACAGGCTCTTGCGCGCGCGCCGAACTCACAGGCAAAAACAAGCTGTTCAGAAAGAGAAACGCAGCCAACAAATGATTTTTCATTCGTAAAAACCTCACGTGGGAAAATTTGGATTGCTTTGTGCCAATGACTGCGACGACGGGCAGGGCGTTTCCAGAAAGTGTTTTGATTGCGAAAAGGGGGAACAGACCGAAGTCCATTCCCCCTTTCGGGTAAGCAAGTTTCGCTGCGGTTAGAAACTCAGCTTCAAGGCCAATTGGATCACGCGCGCGGATTCGCCCGTGGCAATGACGTTGGCCGAACTCGGCGTTGACGCCGCCGAACAGCAGGTGCGTCCGAAGCCTGTCGAAGTAATCAACGTTGAACCGTCCGTCGAATCGCGCGGCGATTCAAAATTGGCGTGGTTCAGCGCATTGAAAAATTCGGCGCGGAATTGCAGCTTGAAGCGTTCGGTGATGCCGAAGTTCTTGAACAAGCCCATGTCCAGATTGGTGTAGCCCGGCCCGCGGAAAGCGTTGCGCGATTGCAAGCCGTTCGAGCCGGCAGCCGGAAATCCGAACTGCGTCAGATCCGCCGCCGTGAACAGCACAGGCCCCAAAACGCCGTCCACGTTCTGCAACTTGGCTTCGGGTTTCGTGCCGATGATGTCGGCGCGCGAAACCTTGCCGTTGTGCGCGGTCAATGCACCGCTCTGCACCTGGAAGGGCTGCCCCGTCATCGTGAACAGAATCCCGTTCAGGCTCCAACCGCCGATGACGTGATTGACGAACGCGGGCGCTTTGCCCCAAATCGCCTTGTTTCTGCCGAAAGGCAGTTCCCATAGTCCGTTGACCACCAGCACATGACGGCGGTCGAAATCGGAAACCGCACGATCCAATTGCCAGTTGTAAATGTCCGTCGCCGTGCGCGAATTCGTCGTCGAAAGTCCGCCGCCCGAAGAAGAGGCGACCGGATCAACAGACATGTTGTCAATGGATTTGCTGAACGTATACGCCAGACCGAACGAGAAACCGTTTTCAAACCGGCGGCGCAACGTCGCCTGCAAACCGTGGTAGTAAGAATCGCCGCCCGAATCCAGATAGAACAGCGACGAAAATTGCGGGTTCGGACGGAAGTAATTGGCCGCCACGCCTTTTGTCCAGATGTCGAAGTTGGTGTCAATGCGGTTGGCCAGATTGGCAACGGCGTTCTGGGCCAAATCCGTCGTTGTGGCGGGTGAATTCAAAAACGTCGCATCAGCCAACTGCAACAAAATGCCGACGGCTTGCGGCGTATAGCCGGTTTTACAACCTGTACCTAACGCCCGATTTGTACAATTGGGAAGCCCATCAGCGCCAATCGCACCATTTGCCTTCAGCGCGTTGAAGGAAGCAATCACTTCGGGACGCAACCGCGTTTGGTTCAGGTTGTAACCGCGCAACAAATGCGTGCCGCGTTTTCCGACATAACCTACTTGCGCAACCATTCCCCACGGCAGTTCCCGCTGAATGTTCAGGTTCCAATCGTGCGAAGTGGGCAGGCCGATGTTTTGATCGAAAGCTCCGAGGCTGGGCGCGGTTCCCTGGCGCGCAATCGCCGGAGCATAAAACGTTGAAGGCTTCGTGGTCGGCGGCGCGAGTTGTTGCGGGAATCCTTCGGCAATGCGTTTGTTGCCGTCCACGGCGGTCGCCAACGGTTGAATGCGCGTGACCAATCCCGGCACGAATCCGGCGATGGAAGTCACCTGGAAAGTCGAGATCGGGTCATAAGCAATGCCGTAGCCGCTGCGAATGACTGTCTTTTCGTTCAGCGCGTAAGCGAAGCTGAAGCGCGGCCCAATCGCTCCCCAGCTTGTTTTTTCAAACCAACTCTTGGCCGGTGTCCAGGCCACCAGATTGTTGGCATCGAAAATGTCCGGGCGACGGCTGGGCACGAAAACGCGCTTGTTGGATTCAGTCGCCGGCAGATTCACTTCCCAACGCAGGCCGTAATTGAGCGTCAGTTTCGGGCTGACTTTCCATTCGTCCTGAATGTAATAGTTCAGTTGTTTGTAGCGCGTGCCGGAATTGAAGACGTTGCCAGTCGGCAAGTAAGCATCCGAATTCGGATCGCTGACAAAGGCTTGCGTCAAACGCCCGGGAATGCCCAACAGATCGTTCACGGTGTTCAGCAAACGGGTGTTGTCAACGGAGTTGATGCCCGGCGCACTCACCCAAGCCGGAACGCGGTCGGCCTGGCTGAAGGTGATGCTCGGCGCGATGTTGAACGAAGCGAAACCGCGCAAATCATTGTGCTGAATGAAGCGGAAATTGATGCCGGTGCGAACAACGTGCGCGCCTTTCACCCAGCTCAGGTTGTCCACCACTTGATAAGTGTTCAGCGTGCGCTGCGTGCGCGGCACGTTCAGGTAAGGTTCAGAGATGTTGGCAAAATCGTAAGGCGGAATGTTCGGAAAATCCGGGTTCGATTCGCCCCAGGTGAAGAAGAACCGGAAGCGCGCCAACCCCACCGTGAATTCATTGACCATCCTGTCGTTGATCGTCCAGCGATGTCCGATGGCCGTGTTTTTCGACGCGCGGTAGACTTCGCCGAGCGGCGGAAAGCCCGGAAACACAGTCGGACGGCCATTGAGCAAATCGCCTTGCAAGGTGTCGAAATCCGAATGAATGTAGCGGCCAAACAGGCTTTGACGTTCGTTGATGGTGTGGTCAATGCGGCCCATGATGTTCGGCCCTTGCGTGCTGGAAGGCGTATTCCAGGAATAGCCCGCCGTGTTCAACCCATCGCCCACCGTGAAGTTGTTCGCTCTGGGATATTTGTCCAGATAAGCCTTGACCGTCGGATCAGCGCCGATGCCGCGCGGATCGCCTCGGTAAATGTCATAAGTGCGAATGCAGTTGGTCGTCACCGTCGCGTTGCAGTCCGGGAAAATGGCCTTGCCATTGGCATCCACGACCGCTCCCGACACTCCCGCCGGACGATTCGGTCCACCAACGAAGTAACGGAAAATTCCGGCGCGCGCTTCGGGCGTGTAAAGCGTCGGCGTGCCGAAGCTGCGATTGATCGGCTGCGTCACCGAAATCCGCTGATCCTGCCAACTGCCGAAAAAGTGCGTTTTGTTTTTGATGATCGGGCCGCCGACTTCCGCGCCGTATTGATTCAATTTCAGGTCGGGGCGGTTAAAGCGTTCGGCAATGGCCGTGTTGCCTTGCGCTAACGCCTGAAACTTCTGCGCGTTGTTGAAAAACTCATTGGCGTTGAGCACGGAGTTGCGGAAGAAGTGAAAGACCGTGCCGTGAACCTCGTTCGTGCCGCCGCGCGTGGCGATGGACACATTCGCGCCGGAATTACGCCCCGATTCGGCGGTCGCGTTGTGCGTAGTGACGCGGTATTCCTGCACGTTGTCCGGATTCAAACGGTAGACGTTCGATTGCGGGTTCGGCACCGAAGGCTCATTAGCGTCAATGCCGTCAATCGTCACGTTGAAAGCACGGTCGCGCGAACCGTTGACGTGCGTGCCGGAACCGGCTCCGCCCGAAGTGCGCTGCACCAATCCAGGTTGCAGCGTAATGAGCGAGAGCGGATTGCGCCCATTGAGCGGCAGTTCGGTGATGGTCTTGCGTTCGATCACATCGCCGAGCGCGGCGTTAGTCGTCGCCAGCTTTTCATAAGACCCCTGCACCGACACGACTTCAGTCGCCGCGCCGACCTGCATGCCCACGTCAACCACCAGCGGAGCACCGACGGTCAACACGTTCTGCGTGCTGGCATAAGTGCGGAAGCCTTGCGCTTCCACGCGAATTTCATAGTTACCGACCTGCACCGCCTCGAAGTTATAAGCTCCGGCGGAATTCGTCACGGCGGTCAAAGCCACGCCCGTGGCCTCGTTTCTGGCCGTCACGCGCGCATTCGGCAACACCGCGCCGGTCGGATCCGTGACCGTGCCGGTGATGCGCGAAGTGCTGGTCTGCGCAAAGGCAAGCGTGCTGAAAAGCGCCAATAAAAGCGCGCTCAGCACGATTGAAGAATATCTGTTTTTCATTGCAGTCTCCTCGGATGGGTTGGTTTTCGGCAGGAAAAGAGAGTTCTTTCGCCTGCGATGTAAGCGATTGCAAATGATGCTTGTGATGGAGCGAATGCTTTTGTCAGCCGAACCGTGCTTGAAAACTATGCTTGTTTGCTTGCGGCCAGTTCCAGCAAACGAACTCGCAATGCCTCGGCATCCGGCAACTCATTGATTTCCAAACAAAGCTGCTCAAGCGCCGCAATATCTTCCACCCGGTTCACGTCCTCGGCGATTTCGAGTTCTGGAAATCGCTTGGCCGCAAATCGCTGCAACATTTCAATGACGGCGCTGCGCTTGCCTTCCTGACGGCCTTCCTGACGGCCTTCGTCGAGGATGAATTGATACATGCTGGATTCTCGCAAAGCGTGGATTGGAATCATGGTCAATCTCCCAAGAATGTCGTAGATGTCCGTGCGATTGTAGCGCAGGCTGGCGAGCATCACGAAGTGCAGCGCCAATTCACGTTTGCGCGCGTCATCAGTAATTTGCCCCAGTGCACGCGCGCTTTGTTCAACCTCTGCCCTGCCGCCGTTCATCAATGGAATAAAGGGCAGCAAACCTTCGTGCTTCATCGCTAGCGCGTCTTTGGCCGACAATTCCCAAAGCTCGATGACGGTAAAGCGCCCGGTCAATGTCAGATGATCGGCTTCGATGGTGCAGGTGGTCGGGACCTCGTCCGGCATTCCGTCAGGAATGAATACCAGCACGTAGCTGCGCACGGGCAGCCGATAGTTGACCCAGAAAACAGCTTCGTATTCGACCATCCGCGCCGGCACGTCGTCGCGCCATCGCGTTTGCGCTTCGGCGTGCGCCAGAAAGTGTTCGGTCGGCGAAGTGACTTCAAACGGCTGGTCGGCGGCCAGCGCAGGCGATGAAACTTCGCGCGGCAGTAACCGCACAACGGCATCGTGCGGCAACGCGCCGATCAATCGCAACAAGGCTTCCGGTTCCTGTTCCGCCAGGTCTTTGAAAGCTGTGTCGTAAGGCTTGTTGTCGGACTTCTTTTCCACAAAGCAGAAGCGGCGACTTTGACTCGACCAAGCCAAAGCCGCCACGGTTTGAAAACGAATCCTGCGATTCGCCCGGTTAAAAACTGATCTTGCCGGAAAATTGAACTCTTCTGGCAGTGCTGTTCACGCTGTCGTTAATGCGTCCGAAGATGGTCGAAGTCAGTGTCGCTGTCGGAGCCGCAAACGAAGGAGTGTTGGTCAAGTTGCGGGCATCCACGCGCAGATCGAAACCGACACGCTCGGTGATGCGGAATCGTTTGCTCAAGGAAGCATCCGTTTGGAAAAACTTCGGTTCCAGGAAGAAATTGCGTCCTGTATTGCCGATGGAACCCGGCGCGGGCGACGTGAATTTGGCGCGCGCCGCAGC
>CAZRXE010000555.1:0-2730 GCA_964603695.1 uncultured Heliomicrobium sp. | reverse complement strand
AAAATCCGCCGGCGGATCGTTGAACGCCAGATGGCCGTTTTCGCCTACGCCGACGAAAGCCACGTCAATAGGCGCGGCGGCAATTAATTCGCCGACCGTGCGACAAACTTCCTGCGGATCGCTTTCGCCGTCGAGAAGGTGATGGTTCACGATGCCTGCCGGTTTGATGAAACGTTCAATCAAATATTTGCGAAAGCTGGCCGGATGCATCAGCGGCAGGCCGACGTATTCGTCCAGATGGAACATTTCGACTTTCGTCCAATCAATGCCCGGCGTGGCGATTAAGGCGGATAAAAATTCAAACTGCGACATGCCGGTGGCGGCGATGATGCGCGCCTGACCACGTTCGGCAATCGCTTTTTTGAGTGCGGTTGCAGCCTGCGCAGCCGCAGCCTGACAAAGTTGGATTTTGTCAGTGAAGACTTTTAGAATCACAGCTCTTTTTTGCCTTTGGTTTTGGGATGGAGTCGCGGCAGATGTATCACCGCGCGCGGTAGCTTCCCACACAAGTCCGCAACTAGGCAAGAAAACCTTCAATCGCAATTCAACGATACAACTCCGAGGACAACACTGATGATGAATCATCTGCTCTCGCTGGCGGGCTTCTTTGCCTTCGCCGGCATCGCCTGGCTATTTTCCGCCAATCGCCGCCGCGTCAATTGGCTCGGCGTGGCCTGGGGATTGGGCTTGCAACTGTTGATCGGACTGCTGGTGTTTCGGTTGCCGATTTCGCGGCAGTTGTTCGTCAAGCTGAATGATCTGGTGATGGTCTTGTTGGACGTGTCGAAGGCGGGGACGAACTTTCTGCTGGGGCCGCTGGCCTTGCCGCCGGGGCAGCAAGGTTCCATTGGGTTCGTGCTGGCGTTTCAAGCTTTGCCGATTGCCGTGTTCGTTTCGGCGTTGACGGCGGCGCTTTATCACTTGCGCGTGCTGCAACCGATTGTGCGCGTGTTTGCCAAACTCTTTCATCGCACGTTGGGGCTGAGCGGCGCGGAAAGCTTGTGCGGTTCGGCGAATATTTTCGTCGGCGTGGAATCGGCGCTGGTTGTGCGGCCATATCTGGCGGCAATGACGCGCTCGGAATTGTTGATGTTGCTGACTTCGGGAATGGCGACGGTGGCTTCGACGACGCTGGGCATTTACGCGGCGTTCCTGAGTCCTTCGTTTCCGCAAATCGCCGGGCATCTGCTTTCGGCTTCCATCATTTCCATTCCGGCGGCGGCGGTGATTGCCAAACTCTTGTTGCCGGAAACCGATACGCCTGAAACCGTCAAAGCCGTGCCGCTGGAAGACGAATCGGCACGCGCCGGAAATCTGATGAGCGCGATTATTACCGGCGCAATGGACGGGTTGAAACTGGCCGCAGGAATTGCGGCATTGCTGATTGCGATTCTGGGTTTGGTGGCGCTGGTTGACCGTGTGCTGCTATGGCCTAGCCAATGGTTCGGATTGGCCGAGCCGCTTTCGCTGGTCAAATTGTTGGGCTGGGTCTTTTATCCGTTCGCGGCCTTACTGGGCATTGCGCAGGCGGATTGGGCGGAAGCCGGGCGCTTGCTGGGTGAGCGCGTGATGCTGACCGAAGTGGTTTCTTATCAAGACATGGCGCAGATGGTGACCAGCGGCCAATTGACCGATCCGCGCACGGTGGTGATTTTGAGTTATGCGCTCTGCGGTTTTGCGCACGTGGCTTCGGTGGCGATTTTCGTCGGCGGTACGGCGGCGCTGGCTCCGACGCGACGCGATGATCTGGCAAGTCTGGGGTTGCGCGCTTTGCTGGCGGCGACGCTGGCAACATTGATGACCGGCTGCGTGGCTGGGATTTTCAGCGACGGGCAAGGCGTGCTGCTGAACCTGGCGCGCTGATGAAAGTGGACAGACTAAAATCCTTCCCACCTTCAGCGGCTTGTCAGCGCGAATCAGGCGGACTATAAATCCGTGCGGACGTTCTTCAATTTCCTTTCTTCATCCGAGACTCGTTATGGCAAAAAAGATCAAATTCGCATGCTGTCTGCTGGCCTGCGCCGTGCTTATAAGCTGGCTGGTCAACCTCTCTCTTTCCACTTCTGCCGCGCAAACCAAAATAGATTTCAAGCGCGACATTGAACCGATTTTCTCGGCCAATTGCGCGGGCTGTCACGGCGCGAAAAAAGCCTCGGCGCAATTGCGGCTGGATGCGAAAGCGGCGGCAATGAAAGGAGGCATCTCCGGCGCGGTGATTGTGCCTGGCAACAGCAAGGATTCGCGGCTGGTGCATCGCATTTTGGGTTTGAACGACGAAGCCCGCATGCCGATGGGCGGCGCGCCGCTCGCCGCCGACAAAATCGAATTGATCAAACGCTGGATTGATGAAGGCGCGGTTTGGCCGGATGGGGAGACCGTGGGAAAGGGAGACGGGGCGACGGACGTTCCAAAGCACTGGGCGTTCATTGCGCCGAGCCGCCCGGCGTTGCCGGCGGTCAAAAACGCGGCGTGGGTGCGGACGCCGATTGATAACTTCATTCTGGCCGAGATTGAAAAGCGCGGCTTGACGCCTTCGCCCGAAGCGTCGAAAGAAACACTGATTCGGCGCTTGAGTTTGGATTTGACAGGCTTGCCGCCGACGGTGAAAGAGATTGACGATTTTTTGGCAGACACTTCGTCGCAAGCTTACGAAAAGGTGGTGGATCGTTTGTTGGCCTCGCCGCATTATGGCGAACGCTGGGGGCGCTGGTGGCTGGATGCGGCGCGTTA
>CAZRXE010000554.1:0-5817 GCA_964603695.1 uncultured Heliomicrobium sp. | reverse complement strand
CCGAAGCGGAAGCCCTGGAAGACTTCTGTCAGGAAGCGATTCTCAGGTTGGTGGCATATCTCAATCAGTCACGCCAAAAGCCGCAGGAATACTGTATCAAGTCCCTTGATGATTTTGTCGCAACCACGGCCTTCAATGTTTACAACAAGTACCTGCGCGAAAAATACCCGCTCCGCTATAAGCTGAAGCGGCAACTTTACTATTTGCTCAACAACCGTAAGACGCTGGCGCTCTGGAAAGAAGGACACGAATTAATCAGCGGGCTTTCCAAATGGCGAGAACGACGTCCAGCCGAACGTCACAGCCAGGCGTTGTGGAGTTTGCGCGAAGACGACTCGAAGTTCGTGACTTCCAGATTAAAAGGCCGATCCCCTTCGGAGCTTCCACAGGATTCCCTGGTGATCTATGTGTTTCAATGGTTGGGGCATTCGCTGGAACTTAATTTGTTAGTGGATGTCGTTGCGGAGTTACTGAAAATCAAGGATCAGCCCATCACCAAAACACCTGAAGAAGAGGGAGACAAACGGGCTGCTCAAGACCATGCTCATCACTCTGGGCCTTTGACACGAATAGAACAACAGCAGACGTTGAAACAACTATGGGAAGAAATCGAAATATTGCGTGTAAACCAGCGTTGGGCGCTGTTGTGCAGTTTAAGAGACGAACAAGGCAATGGATTGATAACCTTTTTACCCTCCTGCGGAATTGCTTCTCCCGGGCAAATTGCCCAAGCCCTGAAAATCGAACTTGAAGAACTGATGACGTTTTGGGACAAATTCCCGCTCAAGGATTCGGATATCGCCACGCGATTGGACGTCACCACACAGCAAGTCATAAATCTGCGAAAATCTGCACGAGAGCGACTAGAACGGCGAATAAGAAAAGCTAATCAATAAAACCCGAACTCATTGAATAGAAAGGTGATACCAGCTTTTTTATGGAGATGAGTAATAATTCCAGCCGATGGTCATCTTAATCTGCTGAGAAAACAGATATGGCCGAACATTTATCCAACGAAACTATTCAACTTTACCTGCACCGAGAATTGGCTGCGGAATCCAGGTTTAACGCGGACATTCACTTTGCCGACTGCTCCTCCTGCCGTGAACGGCTTGGAGAAGGTGATAAGCTTCAAGCTCTGTACCAGGCATTTCAAGCAGACTTGGCAATCTCGACCGAGGAAACCTGCCAGCATCTTACCGACGAAGAAGTATTGGCCTATCTGAAAAACCGGCTCGGCGCGGTTGAATTGGAAATCGCGACCAGCCATCTGGTCTGGTGTGAGGAATGTCAATTTGAAGTAAACCAAATGCGCATCATCGCGTCAGAATTGGATTTCCGGCAAGGACAAACGAAAGGACCTCTCAAGCAAATTTTAGGAAAAACCATCGCTCGAATTCACCAACTCTTTCAGATTCGCGGGCTGCGATTGGAGTATTTAGCGCCGCTGGCCTTACTAGGTGCCGGCGCGTTTCTGGGTTGGCGGTACTTTAGTCAGCAAAATCACCCAACCGAGATTTCTCAAAACGCCCTGCCATCGGTGCAAAAACTTGCGAAAGCGAGCGGCTCACCACTTCCCGAAATAACATCGTCCGAGAAGAGCTTCGCTGATATTGCAGCCTATTCGGATTACTCCAAATGGCTGCTCCGCGAGGACCAAGCGTTGTTCGCCAGAGTCCGCGAACACGGAAAACTCGAAACCCCGAAGATATTTAGGCAACAAAACGAAACCTATCTCGGTGGGAACGAGATAGAAACCTTCAGACTCCTGGGGCCTGGCAATGTGGTCATTCGCGGAACACAGCCTACAATCAGATGGATGCCGTTTGAAGACGCGACAAAATACAGAGTAATCGTTTCCAAAGTCGGTGAAACCAAAACGACTGTCGCCAGTGTGTTTGTGACGGGAACGCAGTGGAAGCTGGATCGTCCGTTGGAGCGAAATTATCGCTACACCTGGCAAGTCATAACCGAAAAGAACGGGAAGGATATTTATGGCGTCTGGCAGGGTCGCCCTGTGGCGGAATTCTTCGTGATCGCGGAGGACAAACTTGTACAGATCAGACAAGCCGAGAAAAACTATCAGGCGAACACCGATCCGATGGCGCGCATTGTCCTGGCCGCTCGGTATGCCAAAGCCGGCCTAGTTGAAGACGCAAAACGAGAATTGAAAAACTTTCCCACTGATCACTCTCAAGCTGCGCTGGCAAATCAACTGTTGGGGTCCCTGCCCCGCCAAACCGGAAATCATTAATCTTCACTGGAAACGCATACTTTCCTTTTGCCTCAGACGGACAAACCCTCCTGTTACCAATAAACAGGTGTGCAGACTGACTACAGCGGACACAATTCATCTTCAATCAACTGGCAAATAATGTGGCCGATGGCGATGTGGACTTCCTGAATGCGCGGAGTCTCGGCGTGAGAAACAATCAGCGGCAGATCAACCAGCGCAGCCAGCTTACCGCCGGAATTGCCCAGCAAACCGATGGTTTTGATGTCCATCGCGCGGGCTTGTTCGACAGCAGCAACGACATTGGCGGAGTTGCCGCTGGTGGAAATGGCTAGCGCGACATCGCCAGCGCGTCCCAACGATTGAAGCTGTCGAGCGAAAATGAAATCGAACGAGCGGTCGTTGCCGATGGCAGTCAGCAGCGAAGTATCCGTGGTCAGCGCGATGGCTGAAAGCGCACGGCGTTCGCGACCCAGACTGAAGGCGAGTTCGGCGGCGATGTGCTGGGCACCGGCGGCGGAACCACCATTGCCGAAAATCAAAAGCTTGCCGCCGGCACTCATCGCGTCAATGATAAAACGAGCGGCGCGGGCGACTTCTGCCGTGGATTGCTCGAAAAATCGCTGCTTGGCGCGCAGGCTTTCCTCGGCCATCGAGCGGATTTTCAGTTCCATTTCGGAAAAGGTTGCGCGTTCGCAAACGGGCACGGTCATAAATCACTCTTTCACAACAAAGGTAAATTCCTGTTTGCCGATGCGCAGCCGGTCGCCGGGTTTCAATTCGGCGGATTCGCGGATGCGTTGGCCGTTGACCCAAATGCCGTTGCGGCTTTGCTGGTCAACCACTTTGACGGCGTCGCCGTCGCGTATGATTTCGGCGTGGTAGCGGCTGACGCGGTCGTTATTGAGCGCGATGTCGTTATCGTGATTGCGCCCGATGCGCGTCAACCGGCTGCGCAAATTGAATTCCGCCGCGCCCGTCACGGCCACCAACAGCAATCGCGGATCAACGGCGTTGTCATCTTCAAAAGCAGTTTCCCCCAGATCGGCCATCGTTACCTGATCGTCAATCACTGTCCGCACCGTCTCCAAACAGTCTTGTTGCGGCGCAAGCTGCGGCAAAGCCTGGTCTGCAATTTGTTGTTTGACCGAGGCCGACAGTTCAATCTCGTTCAGATCCAGCCGCGCGGAGACAAAGGCTTCGGGAATATTTTTCAGGATTTGAGTATTGCCGTTGCGCTCCGGTGCCAATGCACGGTATTGCTGCGACAGCGCGTAACGCACCAACGCGCGAATCCGCTGCGTCAGGTAAGGCATTTCCGCGACGATCTCCGTCAAGTGGCCGCCGACGTTGCGCACTTCGTTGATCTGTTCCAGGAATTCGCGGATGTCCAGTTTTTCAAACAGCCGAATGCCGACGCCGAATTTGAGCATAGTGCTGACGGCGACCGTCAACGAACGACAAGCGACCAGTCCCGCGCGATCCGCAGTGAATTCCGCCCGATTGATCCAGTCGCCGAAAATCACGCTGTTGAGCAGCTTGCCGATCACGGGCACATCCGAACCCAGCGGCCTGAGCAAGGTTCGCAACCAGGTATGCCCAGCTTGAATGTGGCCAATTTCGCGCCCGATGAAAAACTGCAAGTTGCCCTGCTCCATCTGATCCACCAGCGAAGAAGTCAGCACGATGATCGGACGTTGCCAGAATCCGAGCGTGTAAATGTTCATCTCCGACGAACGTTTGACGTAAACGCCGATTTTCGGACTCGACAATCGTTCGGCGGCGACAGTCGCCAAGTCATAAAGCTCAGGGAATTGCCGCGCACTGACGCGCACCAATGTGCCGAAGGCCGCGCGCTGTTGCAGCTTTACTGTGACGATGTAAACAGCCAGACCGGACAGGGTAATCGTCAAAGCCTTCAATGTAGCCGACCAGGTGGAAGGAAAATAAATAGCCGCCAGCGCGAACAAACCAATCAGAAAAACAAAGGTCAGCATCAGGGAAAGCAATTCTCCCGGATAACGGTAGTGTCGGACTTTGGCGGATTGTTCAGTGATTGCGTCGCTTGCCATTGCGGAAGAGCCTCGCGGTTGTCGCTCGGAGAAAACAACGAACGTGAAATTATAAGATGAACGCGGAAAAGGCAATTCGCCGTCTGTACCGATTTCAGGTTTTCCCATATCATCCGCGCGCTTTTCACTCCACGGCACAAGGCGGCATCTATTGGCTCAATCAACAACGGCAAGTTCGACCGGACTCTTACGCGGCATAAGGCGTTGGGATTTGGTCGCGGTCGCCATCAACGGCATTCTCGGTGCGGGCATTTTCGGCCTGCCGTCGAAAGTCTTCGCGCTGATCGGGCCGTATAGTTTGCTGGCCTTTGTCGCCTGCGCGCTGGTGGTGTTGCTGATCGTGCTGTGCTTTGCCGAAGTCGGCAGCCGCTTCAGCGACACCGGCGGCCCCTACCTTTATGCCCGCGCGGCTTTCGGGCCGGTGGCAGGATTTGAAGTTGGCTGGTTGATGTGGCTGGCGCGAATGACAGCCGTCGCCGCCAACTGCAATTTGCTGATGGAATACAGCACGTATTTTTGGCCGGGCGTCAATTCCGGCTGGACGCGCGTGGCCGTCGTTACCGCCGTTCTGGGCACACTGACCGTCATCAACGTCGTCGGCGTGCGCAACGCGGCCTTGTTCAGCGATGTTTCGACCATCGCCAAACTGATTCCCATCGCGTTGTTTATCGGCGCGGGATTTTTCTTTTTGAACCGGCCAAACTTCGCGCTCGCGACTCAACCCAGCCTGAGCGACTTTTCGCAATCGGTCTTGTTGTTGATTTACGCCTTCACCGGCTTCGAAATGGCGATGATTCCGGCGGGCGAAGTTCGCGATCCGCGCCGCAGCGTGCCGTTCGCGATTCTGACTTCGCTGGGCGTGGTGGCTGTGGTGTACATCTTGATTCAAGTGGTTTGCGTCGGCACGCTGCCGGAACTGGCCGCTTCCAAACGTCCGCTGGCCGACGCTGGCAGCCGTTTTTTAGGCGTGCTGGGCGGCAGCGTCATCACCGCCGGCGCGATTATTTCCATCATCGGCAATCTGACGGTGTTGATTCTGGCCGCCGCGCGATTGCCTTTTGCAATGGCCGGCCAGAAAGAACTGCCGAAGGTTTTCGCCGCCACGCATCCCGTTTACCGCACGCCGCACGTTTCCATCTGGCTGACGGGAACGCTGATGCTGATCCTGACGCTTTCCGGCAGTTTCATTTACGGCGTCACCATCAGCACGATTGCGCGGCTGCTGGCTTACTTTCTGACCTGCGCCGGATTGCCGATCCTGCGCCGCCGCGAAACCGAACCGCCCGCGTTCCGAGCGCCGCTCGGTGTGCCGGTTGCGATGCTTTCGCTGGTCTTGATCGTCTGGCTGCTGGCGCACAGCACCCCGCGCGAAGCTCGCGACGCGGCTATCGCCGTCGTGGCTGGTTTGCTAATCTACGCCACATACAAATTCAAACGACGTATTTCCGAGAAACAATAAAAACCGTGGAACAGGATTTAGCCTGTCTGCCTGCGCTGTAGATAGGCTAAAGC
>CAZRXE010000553.1:0-3777 GCA_964603695.1 uncultured Heliomicrobium sp. | reverse complement strand
CGCTTCGGCGCTTTATAACCGCAGCGAAGAATCAGTCATTACTTCCGACAACACTCCGGCGAAGGCAACGCCGAAGCTGAACAATCGGCCTTCGATCATCACACCGCCCAGCGCGCAACCGCCGCAGCCCGCCGACCTGGCGACAATTATGCAGGCAGGCTTCCAGACGATTGACGGCAAAACCAAAAAGCTCGCGGATTATTCCGGCAAAATCCTGGTCGTAGATTTGTGGGCGACTTGGTGTGGGCCTTGCCGGCAGGAGATTCCGCATTTGGTGGAAATGGCCAAGGACTACAAAAGCAAGGGCGTTGAAGTCGTAGGTCTGACCACCGAAGACCCCGCCATCATCGAAAACGTCAAGGAGTTTTCCAAACAGTTCAAAATCAACTACGCAGTCGGCTTCGCCAATCCGCAAATGGCTTACAGCCTTATGAATGGCCGCAACGGTATTCCGCAAACGATCATCATCGGACGCGACGGCAAGGTCAAAAAACACTTTGTCGGTTTCAGCGCAGCCATCAGCGTCCCGCAAATGAAAGCCGCGTTGGAAGAAGCAATCGCCGCTGGCTAGGTTTTCAGTCTTTTCCGTCAGAATGTACAAGATGCTTCAGGATGCCGGTTGATCGTACTCGCTCAATCTTATGAATCCTGTCCGGAGTTTTTCAGGCTCAGCGCGCGCGCCGTTACACCAAAAATCATCAGCAATGCTCCCGGAGGAACCAGCCAAATGGCCAAGCCCGGATCGCCTTCAGGATGCCGGACGCCCGCCAGCAGAAATCCCACAGGCATCAACACCGAACCGATTCGCAACGCCAATTGCGCAATCTGGGGCATCGCGCCGAATTGTCGCGCGGTCAATGCGGCCAGAACCAACACCGCGCTGAGCAAGGTACCGTGCGTATGCGCCAACCGAAACAGTTCACGCCGTTGCGGATCGTTCAAATATCCGGGCGCTTTGTACCCGATCAAGCCTTCCAACAGCAGCCCGACCGCCATCCAGCAGGCAAGACCGATCCAGCCTTGCAGCAATAACCCTTCAGTTCGCGTTTTGTTTTGATTTGTTTCGATTGCGCCAGCCATTCACTCTCCCACTTCGATGTCCAAATTGATTCGTCGTGCGCGCAACGCCTGCGTCAATGAAAAAACTTCCTGTCGCATCTCTGTTTTTGAACGCCGGTACTTCGCCCACCATTGTTCAAACGCAGTGTTCCGTGCGGCGGCCGTTCCCAGGTAATCAGGTTTGGGCAAACCGGGATCGTTTGCGGCCAGACTTTGCGCGGCGAAGAAACGAACAATCGGGTAATTGTCGCTGAACGCTTCAATCAAAAACGGCGTTGTCCAATTCGGGTCAAGTTTCATTAACTCCGCCCGCCCCAGGGCTTGCGCCGCCATCGCCCGTGTCAATGCGTCCCCGGCAAACAGTGCGCGCACTCCTTCCGGCTGATTGAACATTTCATCCTGACTGAGTTGTGCGTTGGCGAATCGTCCAGGCCACAGTCGCCGACCGGCGGCAATCGCCCAATTGACGGATTTGTCCAGATGGCATTGGCTGCAAGCGTTCGGCACGTTTTGAGCAATAGTCAATTGCGGGTCGGGCACGGTGATGTCGTGCGTGCGATGAAACGTCATCACGCCGTAAACCACGCGCGGCATGTGGCAGTTGTAACACCGACTGCCTGTGGATTCAGCTTTGTGACCGCTGTGCGCGGTTAGTCGCGACGGTTGCGACAATTGTTGGTGACAATTCAGACAGGGTTTGTCTGTCAGATTTTCCGGTTTGATCTGCCCTTTCACATCGCCTTCGTGCATGGAATGGCAGCTCAGGCAATTGATCCGATTTTCATGCGCCCCTTTGGTGAAACAGGCCGAACGTAAAATTCCCTGGTATTCATACGCCGTCAGTCGCGGCGAGCCGTTGGCCCAGAAACGGTTGGCGAAAGAATATTCGCCGACCGTGGTTTCGCGCGTCACCGGGCGATAAAACCGCGACAGGTCATCGCCCGCATTGAACGGGTCGCCTTTGGTCAGAATTTCCTGGATGCGATCTATAGGCTGCGGCACGCGCTGCCCGTGGCAATGGCCGCAAACCATCATCGAACGTTCGGCGGTGAGTTTTCGCGGATTGACGATTTGTTTGTCCGCAGCCTTCGTCCACCGCCACCATTCCCGCGTAAACGGCGACGAAGCCTGCTCCGCATGCGCCGCCGCCGCGCCATGACACGCGCCGCAAGCAATGCCCAACTCCGCGACCTCGGTGGCAAACTTCCCGCGAACTTTGGTGTCCATTTGCGGCTGGGCTTTGACGTTGTGGCAGAACACGCAGTTTTGATCCCAGGTCGCCTGATGCTGAAAGTAGTTTTCGCCGTCGGGATAAAAAAACGATCCGTTCAAACTCATCCAGCGCCGGTTGACCAGATCATAAGCTAGCGGCAGCCGAACGAATTGCTCTCCCTGACGACTGACATATTGTTCGATGCGGCGCGAACCTACCGTACGATCAATGGAATGAACCTGCCGGCGGCCATCCGCGAAACTCAGCGTCATTGCGAACCTGTCGCCTCGTCGTTCCATCTTTGCTCTGACGCCCAGGTATTCAAACGAATTGTTGCGCGTGAAATCGCCCTGCACGGTTGCGGGACTGGCCTCCTGCGTCATGCGGCTGTGATGGGTTTGTGCCCACGAAGCGTAATGATCCGTGTGGCAAGCCAGACACTTTCGCGAATCCAGGTAGTTTTCATCCGCGTGACCGGCGCGGCGTCCGACGTAATCCGGCTGCGCGGCAAATACCGCCATCGCCACGGCCAAAGCAGCGGCAAGGGTAATCAAACCGGATTTGACGACCAAAGTTTGCTTCATCGGAAAAATGGATTGGACGAATGTTCGCGATGGCGGAGAGTAGGGCCGGTTGGATTTTCAGTCAAACGTCAATTGCCTGGGAGCGCCGAACGCCTGCTTGGCGCTCCCAGGGCCGTAGGCTTAGAGCGGGAATTTCAAAAAGTATCCTGACATCAGGTCAGATTCAGTGCCTGCTAGTTAGTCGCCAGTACGCCGCCCAGGCAATCGGCCAGCCGACGCACAGCACGTGAACGATCAAACCCGTCAAAACAATTCGCCAGGCAAAGCTGCGTTTGAATGCAATTGCCGAAAGCGGCAGCACGACGAGTTGCATAAACCAGTAAACCGCCACGCCGTACAGCGCGCCGCTTTGCCACGGATGTTCTGCCAGCCAACGCAGCTTCAGGCAGGTCAGGCAAAAAACCGTGGCCGCGCCAAAGGCGATCAGAAAATGCAACGCGACACCCAACGCGGCGGTGCGGTATCCGCCTTGCGCCGGAGCTTGAAAGGCTTTTGCGCCCAGCAATCCGCTGGCGACCGATTGCGCCACGCGCAACGGCGTAACGCCGCGCGAAGCGTTGCTGACGCAAGCGCCCGTGAAATCCAGCACGCCCGCGCCCAGTCCACCCAGCAAAACGGCGAACAGAATCGCTTGTTTGGTTTGGAAAAGTTCCTGGCTCATTGAATTGGGATTCGGATTTCCGTCCGCAACTCGTGCGGCGGAACGTCCTTTTTGTTGTTGAGGTAGATTTCAAAAGGCGCGGTATCGCGTAACAAATAGCCTGAAGCCGGCAGCCAGTCGCGGTAAAAAAGATTCCAGCTTTGCCACAACGTTTCATACGAACCTTGATGAACCGAAGTCGCCCAACGACCGGCTAATATCGTCACCATCTGCACTTCATCGTTGAGGATGATGGCCTTGCCTTCGTAAATAAACCCGGC
>CAZRXE010000552.1:0-2583 GCA_964603695.1 uncultured Heliomicrobium sp. | reverse complement strand
GCGAAGGTTTGCCGACGCGGCGAACTGTAGTGGTCGAGGACGGCGTATTGAAAAGCTACCTGCTGAACAGTTACACGGCGCGCAAACTGAGTCTGCGTTCGACCGGCAACGCTTCGCGCGGATTGACTGGTGCGCCCGGGGTCGGAATCAGCAACTTTTTCCTCGCTCCCGGAGTCTACGCGCCAGACGAAATCATCGCGTCAGTCAAGGAAGGCTTTTACGTTACGGAAATGATCGGCTTCGGCTTCAATCCGGTGACGGGCGATTATTCGCGCGGCGCTTCGGGTTGGTGGATTGAAGACGGCAAGCTCACGTTTCCGGTCGAAGAAGTCACCATCGCCGGCAACTTCAAAGAGATGTTGAAAGGCGTAGAAATGGTCGGCAACGATTTGCGCTTCCGAGGCAAAATCGCCGCGCCGGCAATCAAGGTCAATCGAATGATGGTCAGCGGCGAATGACGCGAGATTTGAAATTCTAGATTTGAGATTTGGAGGACAGTTATGTTTGAGAATCCGGTCGAAACAGAAAAGAACGTTGAACAATCGCGCGGGCGCAGGATTTTGTGGATGGGAACGGCGATTGTGCTGGCGCTGACGGCGTTGATTGTGTTGTTCGCGAAATCGAGGCCGCAGATGGCTGCTTCGTTGGACGATGCGCTGCGCGCCGGGAACGCGGAATTTGAAACTTACAAGAGCAAGGTCGAGATTGAGACCACGGACAAGGTCGTGCATCCCAATCTGATTGGCATGTTTCAGATTGACATCAAAGCCAGGATTCATAATCGCGGAGAAAAGCCGATTACAGGCATTGAAATCGTCGGCAAGATGTTGGCGCTGGACGATAAAGTTCTGTCTCAGCGCGTTAGCATTCCCATTCCGCGCGGCAGGCAATCGCCTCTGAAACCAGGTGAGTCCATTCCGGTCAGCGTCAAGGTGGACGCGCCCGGCAAGGTCAGCGAAGCGGATGTGAAAGACGTGGTGATTGAATTGAGCGGGCTGCGATTTCAGTAAGGGATCAATAACGACGGGCATAAAAATAGCGGAAGCCGTGATGTCGCAGCTTCCGCTATTTTTGTTTTTCGTTCCCGAAGGCTTAGGGAACTGAGATTTCAGCGCTGGTGGTGGCCGATGTCACAGTCTTTTCGCGGAAAAAGCGCGGCGCGACAGCGGCATAAACTCTGCCGGCGATTTCGGAGGCGTGATGGCCGCCGAGATTGGAATCGGTGGTGATAACAGTCACCACCAGTCGCGGATTGTCCACACTGGAAAACGAGGTGAACAAACGCAACTTGTCGCGGTCACCGGTGCAGGTTCCGGTTTTGCCTGCCACCTGCGCCAGCGAATTGTAGGCGCGTTTGGCCGTGCCGTAATTCACCGCGCCGATCATCCCGGCCAGCATGCGCGTCCGGTCTTCCGGCGTCATTTGAATTTGGTGCTTCACTTCGGGGACGAAGTTTTCTGCGTCTTCGGCGGTGCGCGGAACACGCGGTGTGTAAAGCGTGCCGCCGTTGGCAATGGCGGAGGTGAAGGTGGCCAGTTGCATGGCCGTCACGCCGAATCCGTCACCGTGGCTGCAATACAAACTGGTTTCTTCTTCCGGCAAAAAGCCATCGCTTTCACCCGGATAGTTGACGCCGGTTTTCTGGCCGAAGCCGAAATCGCCAGCGTACTTCATCACGCGGTCGTAACCCAACATTCGTCCCAACACCTGGAAGAAAGGATTGTCCGAACGCGCCAGCGCATCGGTCAGATTCAGGCTGCCGTATCTTGCCGAACGCAGGTCTTGATTCGGATCGAAGACACTTTCATGCAAAGCGGCCAGCCCGACAATCATCTTGACCGTCGAACAGGGTTTAACCGGCGAGCCAAGCGCCATGTGCTGATTGACGATGCTGAACACGCGGCCATTGTTCGGGTCCATCACGACGACGGTTCCCGAACGTCCGTTCAAGGCATTGATCGCAGCCTGACGAATTTCCAGGTCTTCGCCGGCGCTGTTGTCTTTTTCGATGTTGGAATTGGTGATGTTGCGCAGGGCTTCGTCGCGGGCGCGAACGGCGCGGACACGAGCCAATTGGGCAGCACGGGCACGGGCACGGCGCGAGCGTACGGACCTGGAAGAACCGGAAGATTTATACGCGGCAAGTTGGCGGCGTTCGGCTTTTGTCAGCTTCCCGCGCTTGTTCAGCAATGCCTGGACTTTTTTGTCATCATCAGTCGGCGCGCTGCGGCCCTTGCGCGTGTTTTGAGCAGTCAGGGAACGACGGCTGGTTTTACCGCGCCGGGTTTGCGTTTTCGCGGTCTTCCCGGAAGCCTTCGCACCGGAAGCTTTCGCGGAAGAGGTTTTTTTGTTGGCCGCCTGTTTCTTTTTCGTTTTGGCCTGAACCGCCAACGAACTTCCCACGCAGGCGACGAGAAAAAGCACGGCGCAAAGCGCCGCGCAGGCTCGAACATTCTTCCTCATGTTTTCAATCCCTTTCTTGACCCGTTTCCAGTACGCCTTTCAAGTGCGTTGGCTGCTGTCGGGGCTTTCAGGTGTGGCCGGCAAGCTAATAACAATGGAGCGCCGGCTCCTGACGGTAAC
>CAZRXE010000551.1:0-4849 GCA_964603695.1 uncultured Heliomicrobium sp. | reverse complement strand
GGTAAGCGGAAAGAAAAAACGAAAACGGTACGCGAGGCGGTCTTTCATCCTGAATTTCGAGAAGACCTACGCTATTGGGTCAAAGTGGAGCGCAACATTGCTTTGCGGGCATTTGACTTGATCGAAGATATTATGCGCGATCCTTTTAGCGGCCTTGGGAAACCGGAACCGTTGAAATACCTGGCCCCGAACATCTGGTCTCGCCGCCTAACGCAGGAACACCGTATCGTCTATTTGGTGAGTGAAACGCGGATGGATTTTCTGCAAGCACGCTATCACTATTGAATCAGCACTCAGCACCCATCGCACCGAAGCACGTTCCACTTCGCATCCGCTTTTCAAGATAAAGAACCGCAGATGAACACGAATCAGAGGAGTGAATTCGTGTTCATCCGCGGTTTGCATTGAAACAGGTTGTACACGCCCTTAGAACAGCAGCTTCAACGCGAATCGGAACTGTCGCTCCGTGCCCGCCGCTGAAGTGATTTCGGTGTAGCCGTTCAGGTTGATGATTGAACCATCAGCGTTCCGCGTCGGCGAAGAGACGTTCGCTCCGGGATTGTTGAAGGCCGGCGTGTTGGTCAGGTTGAAGACTTCGCTGCGGAATTGCAGCGAGAAACGTTCGGTCAGTTTGAAGTTGCGGAACAGGCTCGCGTCAATATTGAACACGCCTGGGCCGCGCAGCGTGTTGCGGCCAACGGTTCCGTAACGCACGGCGGTGACGGGCGCGAAGGCCGACGGATCGAAATAACTTTCGCCGCGACCGATCTTGCCCAGAATCGCCACGTCGGCTTTCACCTGATCGGCGGTTTGCGTGTTGCCGGGCGCGTTGAGCGAAGTTCCCGAAGATGTGACGGTGAACGGCGTACCGCTCAATCGGCTCATAATGCCGTTGACCTGCCAGCCGCCGATAACCGCCGACACAGGGCCTGTCGTCGCCCAGCGTTTGCCAGCGCCGAAGGGCAATTCGTAGACGCCGAAAATTTGCAGGTTGTGTTTGCGGTCAAAGCCTGCCAACGCACGATTGCGCGACCATTGCGAAATCGAGTTGAACGTCAGGCCGGAATCGCTGTTGTCGGCGTAGCCCAGTGCCTTGGAGAAGGTGTAGGTCACGCCGATTTGCGCGCCCGCGCTCACACGCCGATTCAATTGCGTTTGCAGCGAATCGTAAGTGGCGGTGTTGAACGGAACCAGCATGTTGATGTTGGCGATGCGTCCGAACCGTGCGAGCGCACGTCCGGCGTTGCCCAGACCGACTTCGCCCGCATTGATGTTGACGTTGGCCGTTTGCCGAATGGCGCGCGAACCGACATAGCCGGCCTGCGCCGTGAAGCCCCAGCCGATGTCGCGTTGCACCGTCAGGTTGAAGGATTGGATGTAGCCGCGATTGAAAACCTGTGGGAAGGTTTGCGTGCCGATGGCGGCGGGCAATGTGATCGAACCTGAAGAGATGTCCGGCGAGACAATTGCCGGCAAGCCTTCTTTCAACGTCCCGGCGGATTGAAACGACGATGCGCCGGAAAGTTGCAGCGAAATGGTCGCCGGATAAGCGTCGCGCATGTTACGGAAAGAGTTCGGATCAACGCTGATGCCGTAGCCTGCGCGCACCACAGTTTTTTCAGTCACGCGATAAGCGATGCCCAGGCGCGGCGCGAATTGGCCGAAGCCCACGTCCACGCCGGTATCTTCGGGCGTGTTGCCGAGTCCGCCGATCAACACACGATCCAGCACCGGGTCGTAACGTTCCGCGCCGCGATGGTCGCGCTTGGCGAAGGGATACCGCTCGAAGCGCGTGCCGTAATTGACCGTCAGATTACGCGTCACCTGCCATTGGTCGCGGGCGTAAACGCCCCAACCCGGCATGCGCACCGCTGCCGGATTGATGTTCTGCAAATCCTTGCCCTTGCTTTGAGGCAAACCGAGCAGGAAATCCGCCCAACCGTTGTAAAGCGTCGGTGCTGCACCACCATTCAAGGCCGTCAATCCGCCGCTGAAATTGAATCCGCCGCGCGGGCCGAAGGCCGCCTGCGGTTGAAAGTGATTGATCGTGTAATAGGTGTATTCGCCGCCGAAGCGCAAACTGTGTGCGCCGCGCAGCCAGCTCAGGTTGCCCGCCGCCACGTACTGATTGTCGCGGAACAGGAAAGGGTTCGAGACGTTCGGATTGCCGATGGACGAAAACCCGCTGATGGTGAAACGCGGATAGCCGCCCTGCAACTTGTCTGGCCCGTTCGTGCCGGGAATGCCCAGATCGTCCAGGCCGAAATTCTTATCAATGTCCACGTTCTGCGCGCCCAGACGCTGGCGCGTAAAGCCTATGTTGCCGTCCAGCAACAAACGCGGCGAAATAGTGTAGGTTCCACCGATGGCAGTGCTTTGCACTCTGCCGGGCGCGTTGCCTGGTTGTCCGCCAGCCAGGGCATCGCCACCCGCCGGGCCGAGCGAAGGCGGATCGAAAATGTCGCTGGGCGAAATCGAATAGCGCACGAACATCGTGGATTTTTCGTTGGGGTTGTAATTGACCTTGAAATCGTAATTGTCGCGGTTGAATTCGTATGTCCCGCTGGCAAAGTAATTGTTGGCGGGCGTGGCCGTCGTCAGATTCGGTTGCGGAATCAGCGCAATCAGTTTCAAGGCAATAGGATCAATGCGGTTGGTCGGAATGCGACCATTCGCAAATTCCGTGCGTCCCGTGCCGTTGGCGTTGCCGGTGGCCGGATCGAAAATGCGCGCGCCCGTGCCGCTGAAATCGCCCTGCCGCAAGGCCGCTGTCGGCAAGGTGCGAAACGCCGAAGCATTCTGGCGGCGTTTGGTTCCTTCCCATGAACCAAAGAAAAACAGCTTGTTTTTGATGACCGGCCCGCCAAAAGTGCCGCCGTACTGGTTGAAGATGTTTTTCGGCAAAGTGCCGGGTTGGTAATAGAAATAGTTGCGCGCCTTCATCCGGCTGTTGGTGTGGAATTCGTGCGCGCTGCCGTGGAACTGATTCGCGCCGGATTTAATCTGCACGTTGACGGCCGCGCCGCCCGCCATGCCTTGTTCGGCGTCAAAACTGTTGGTCACGATGTTGACCGTTTCCACTGCGTCCTGCGGCGGCACATAAGCCACGATGTGCGGCAGCCACGGATAACTGACCGTTGCGCCGTCCAACCGCGTGTTATTGTTGGAAAACGACGCGCCATTGAAATTCGTCACCAGCGCGCGTTGCGGATTGCCGGCGTCGGAGTGCGCATCCGCCGGAGCCGACGCGCCGGGAATCAATTTGTACAGTTGCTGAAAGTTGCGTCCCGCGCCGATTGGCAGATTGGTGATTTGCGCTTTATCAATCTGGTTGCTGACATCCGCGCGGTCTGTTTGTAAGGAAGGAGCGGCGGCGGTGATATTGACGGTTTCCGCCGCGCCGCCGACGGTCATTTGCACGTCTTCGCGGACGACGGTGTTGAGCGAAACGATCACGCCGGACTTGGTGTAGGACTTGAATCCATTTTGTGTGATGTTCAGGTCATACGTGCCGACCTGTAAGTCGCGAAAGGCATACGCGCCGCTGTCATCGGCGACGGCTTCGCGCTGTTGCCCCGTGGCTTTGTTGGTGACGGTCACTCTGGCACCGGGCAAGACCGCGCCGGAAGGGTCTTCCACGCGCCCGACCAGCGAGCCGTACAACACCTGCGCTTGCGCGATTTGCTGCGCGGCACCGACAAACAACAGAGCGATGAACGCGAACACAAACAGCTTTACCGGCGCACCCGGCACCGGAACGGTTGTTCTTTTCATAGGTTGTCTCCTGATAAATCCGCCGAAGCGGATGATGGTTGATACAACTACTTGTTTGCGCTGTGTGAAATCCGTTCCAGCAAAGCTTTGAATCAGTACCGCGAGCGGTGGCGAGCGTGAGTACTGAAGAGCGACGCTCGCTACCGCTCGCGGTACTGATTCGGTGTTTCAGGCCAGCAGTTTTTCCTGCACCAATCCGTGAACGTCCGTCAGTCGGTAATCGCGGCCTTGAAAGCGGTAAGTCAATCGTTCGTGGTCGAAGCCCAGCAAATGCAAAATCGTCGCGTGCAGGTCGTGAACGTGTAGGCGGTCTTGCGTCACGCCGAAGCCGAGTTCGTCGGTTTCGCCGTGCAGATGACCGGCTTTGAAGCCGCCGCCTGCCGCCCACATCGTGAAGCCTTCGATGTGATGGTCGCGCCCGGTGGTTTCGCGGACTTCGCCCATCGGCGTGCGTCCGAATTCGCCGCCCCAAATCACCATCGTGTCTTCCAACAAACCGCGTTGTTTCAGATCGAGCACGAGCGCGGCGCTGGCCTGGTCAACTTCGCGGCAGCGCGCTTCAAGGTCGCCGTCCAGATTGTTGCCGCGTTCGCCGTGGTGATCCCAGTCGGTGTGATAAAGCTGCACGAAGCGCACGCCGCGTTCGATCATGCGTCGCGCCAACAAGGCGTTTGCCGCAAAGCCCGATTCGCCCGGCTTCACGCCGTAGAGGTCAAGTGTCGCCGCCGATTCCTTGCTCAAATCCATCAACTCCGGCGCGCTGGTTTGCATGCGGAAAGCCATTTCGTAGGCGTTGATGCGCGTCAGGATTTCCGGGTCGCCGGTTTCGGCGTGGCGAGCTTTGTTGAGCGCGCCGACCGTGTCGTAAAAGTCGCGCTCCTGTTCGCGGCCAAGTCCTTCGGGGCTGCGCAGATTCAGAATCGCATCGCCCTGCCCGCGAAACGGCACGCCTTGAAACGAAGTCGGCAAAAAACCGCTGCTCCACAATGTCGCGCCGCCGCGCGGCCCGCGTCGCCCGCTTTGCAAGACGACGAAACCGGGCAAATCCCGCGATTCGCTGCCCAAGCCATAAGTC
>CAZRXE010000550.1:0-1779 GCA_964603695.1 uncultured Heliomicrobium sp. | reverse complement strand
TGTCTTCGGAAGAGTTGGTCAGTTGGCGTTTTTTCTGCTTCTGAAAATCGTAGACGTACAAATTCAGGTTGGTTTCCGAACGATCCAATCGGCCAGCAAACACCAGCGAATTGCCATCCGGCGACCAGGCCAGACGACCGGAAGGCACTGTAGGCCCGGCAGACCAGATGCCGGAAATCAATTCGCGTTCGGGGCCGCCAAGCACAGACACGGTATAAATTCCCGCGCCGGTTTTTCCGTCTTTGTTTCCTTCCTTAAAGATACGAACAAACGCCAAATATCTTCCGTCGGGCGACCACGCGGGGCTGATGTCCGCTTCGGGAGCCGTTGTCAGTCGTAAAGGCGTTTCCGAATCCAGCAGTTTGACGTAAATGTCCAAGTTGTTGCCTTCCTGCCCGTCCCAGGTGAAGGCCAACATTTTGTCGTCCGGCGAAAACGTCGGGTAATGCTCGCGGTTCAGAAAGCTGGTGAATGGAACAATTCTTGGTGTCAGGCCAGCGTCCGATTGTCGTTTGACCAGCCAATAAGTAAGGCTTGCCAAGCCGATCACGGCGAACAACGCCGCTCCCACGATCAGCATTTTGTGGCGATTGATGGCAGAAGGTTTGGAAACCGGTTCGTTGGAGAAAAGCTCGGTGGGGAATTCGTTGTCGTCTGATTCACGCGGCAAGGCTGCCGGATTCGATTCGTTTTCGGTTGGCACTGAGGCCAAATCCGCCAACTCAAAAGTGCCTGAAGTCGGAGCCGGAACCGCCATTGAGTTTGCCGCAGGCTGAATCAGCGTCACCGATTCGATAAACCGGTAGCCGAATTTCGGCAGAGTTTCGATGTACTGTCGCTCGCCGCTGTCTTCGCCCAGAGCTTTCCGCAGCATGGAAATATGGCGGCTCAGGTTTTCTTCGCTGACGAAACTGTCCGGCCAGACCTTGTTCAATAACTCGTCTTTGCTGAGCGCCCGCCCATGGTTTTCCAGTAGAAAGAGCAGCAGATCAAACAGCTTCGGAGTCAACGGAACAGGGTTTTCGTCCCGTTTCAGTTGCCGGTCGGCGCAGTTCAACTGAAAAACTCCGAATTGATAAGCGGGCTTAACTTCAAGCTGCATAGAACTTTCCAGGCTTTCCAGGTTTTTTCCAGAGTCTTTCAGGACTTTCCACCGGCGATTTTTGTATTCATCGCATCGCGGTCAAATCCGAACCAAATTTGAGAAGTGGGAAACGCTCGGCATTATGAAGTTGCCGCAGCGGCCAGTCAAAGTTTGCCCGATTTCAAGGGGCTGTTACCTGTAAACAAGGAGACCAAAGCTATGTTATCCGTTCGCCGTCTGATGATATTCGCTCTTGTCGCGCTCAGCGCCGTCCTGCTGAGTTTGAGATCCTCTGTTGTGCAATCCGTCATCGCCAAGCATTCAGCATTCGACGCTCAGGCGACCTTCACCGTGACCAATGCCGATGATGGCGGAACCGGTTCACTGCGAGCGGCAATGGGGAACGCCAATATCTCTGGCGGAGCCGATACCATTGTTTTTGATTCAGCTTTCTTCAGCACGCCGCGCACCATCAATCTGACCAGCGAATTACCAGGGATCAATGACTCACTGACGATCACCGGTCCGGGCGCACTTTTGCTCAACGTTCGCCGCGTCACCGGTGGCAACTATCGTATCTTCACCATTGGCAGCGGCGTGACGGCTGCGATCAGCGGCTTGACCATCAGCAACGGCAACGCAGGCACAGGCGACGGCGGCGGCCTTCTGAACAACGGCACGCTGACCATCACCAA
>CAZRXE010000549.1:0-6596 GCA_964603695.1 uncultured Heliomicrobium sp. | reverse complement strand
TGGAACGCGCCGCCGAATTGCGCGCCGGCAAGGCTTCGTGGACGACGCAAACCGGTCTGGTCGTGCGCGGCTATGTTTCCGAAGTTGACGGCTCCGTGCAGCCTTACGGCCTGGTCGTGCCGCCAACTTATCAACAAAATTTGCCGCATCAATATCGGCTGGATGTTTGGTTTCACGGGCGCGGCGACACCTTGAGCGAAGTCAATTTTCTGGCCGACCGGCAAAAGAACGCGGGCCAATTCACGCCGCCGAACACCATCGTGCTTCATCCGTATGGCCGCTATAACTGCGCCAACAAATTCGCGGGCGAAACGGATTTGTTCGAGGCGCTGGCTTCGGTCAAGCGGCAGTATCCGATTGACGAAAACCGCGTCAGCGTGCGCGGGTTTTCAATGGGCGGGGCGGCTACGTGGCACATCGCCGCGCATCACGCAGGGTTGTGGGCGGCGGCTGCGCCGGGCGCGGGCTTCGCCGAAACGGCGGAATACGTGAAGGCGGATTTGAAAGAAGTGCCCTGGTACGAACAAAAACTCTGGCATCTGACCAATGCCACCGATTACGCCGCGAACCTGTTCAACTGTCCGGTGGTCGCTTACAGCGGCGAGCTTGATCGTCAGATTCAGGCCACGCAGGTGATGGCGCGCGAACTGAAAGCCGAAGGCATTGAACTAACGCACATCATCGGCCCCCAAACGGAACACAAATACCATCCTGACTCGATCAAGGAGATCAGCCGCCGCATTGATTCCATCGTCGCCGCCGGACGCAATCCGCTGCCCCGCCGCGTGAAGTTCACCACCTGGACGCTGCGTTACAACCGCATGAACTGGGTGGTCGTGGATGCGCTGGAACAGCACTGGGAACGCGCTCGCGTCGAAGCCGAAATTCGCAATAACCAGCCAATCAACATCACCACGCAAAACGTCGCGGCGCTGAGCCTGGAAATGCCCGCCGGTTTGTGTCCGCTGGATAATTCGCGCCGCCCGACCGTGGTCATTGATAAACAGGAAGTCGCCGCCGCGCCGGTGATGTCCGACCGTTCCTGGACTTCGCGCTTTCGCAAAACCAATGGCAAATGGTCGCTGGTCGAAACGCCTGAAGACGGCCTGCGCAAAGTCCACGGTCTGCAAGGGCCGATTGACGATGCCTTTATGAGCAGCTTTGTGTTTGTTCGTCCGACCGGCAAAGCGATGAACGAAGCCGTCGCCGCCTGGACGGCTTCGGAATTGAATCGCGCCGTTGCGCAATGGCGGCAGATGTTTCGCGGCGAAGCGCGCATCAAAGACGACACCGCCGTCACCGACGCGGACATCGCCGCCGGCAATTTGATTTTGTGGGGCGACCCGGCCAGCAATGCCGTGCTGGCCAAAGTCATGGCCAAATTGCCGCTCACCTGGAACGCGCAAACCGTCAAAGTCGGCGAGCAAAGCTTTGCCGCCGGCAATCACGCGCCGGTGATGATTTATCCGAACCCGCTCAATCCGAAACGCTACATCGTCATCAACAGCGGCTTCACCTTTCGCGAAGCCCATTACCTGACCAATTCCCAACAGACGCCGAAACTGCCGGATTGGGCGGTGATTGATTTGAGCGTGCCGCCGGGACCGCGCGCGCCGGGACGAATTGCGGCGGCGGGATTCTTTGGCGAGCGATGGGAAATATTGAACTGATCCGGGCGTTGGCAAGTTTCATTAGTGCTGAAAAGCAGATAACAGTTTTTCTCATTTTCCATAGATCAATTGGAATTTTTCATTTGCCATTGATTGCCGGTGAATGCCTGAACTGATCGGTCAATGGCCAATTTCAAATTTCATACAACGTTCATCGGTGGTTTACGGTCGCGCGTATCTGCAAACTGCTCCGAGTCATTTGAAACCAACGTTTGTTATAGTGTGCGCCGTATTCGTCGCTTTACCCGAACACTTCATGTCAATGCAAACAGGTCAACTGAGGCAAATAGGGATTCTGCTCTTGTTCTGCTTGAGCGTTTTTTTGACCGTTGCCTGCGGCGCGTCGCCGCAGGCAAAAGGCGAAAAGAAAACCGCGTCTGCAGTTCCCGCGCCGAGTTTGGGTGATTCGGATGAAGATGGCATTCCGGATGCGGCGGAACTTCACTCTTTCGACGACCGCGCGATTTTTCGCCGCTGGTTTGCCACGATTGCTGAAATGCAGTTTTACAGCTTGAGCGACACCTGGAATTCGGAACAACGCGATTGCGCGGGGTTGGTGCGTTTTGCCTGGCGCGAAGCTTTGCGTCGGCACGACCGGATTTGGTTTCAGGGAATGGGTGAGGGGTATGAGGCCATTGCGCCGGACGTGAAAGCTTACTCTTTGGAAAAAGGCGCGCTCGGCGAAAAACTCTTTCGGACGGATTTCGGCGTGTTCGAGCCAGGCGATATAGCAAACGGCAAGTTTTCGGAATTTGCCGACGCGCGGACGCTCAAAAATTACAACGCGACTTTTTTGACGCGCGACCAGCGGCAGGGCAATCAGTTGCAGCCGGGCGATTTGCTCTTTTTTCATCAGCCGCAAGCGCGCAAGTTTCCTTATCACGTGATGATATTTTTGGGTGCGGCGCGCGTTGCCGACGAAGGCGCGCGGGATTGGGTCGTTTATCACACGGGCGCTTCGCCTGAAGACGGCGGCGAGGTGAAGAAAGTCCGGCTCGCCGTGCTCAGTCGTCACCCGAATCCGCGCTGGCGACCACTGGAAAGCAATCAAAATTTTCTTGGCTTTTATCGGTTGAAGATACTGCAATAAGCGAGCGGATGCGCGCTGGAATGAGAATCCGTTCGCTAACACTCGCAGTACTGATTAATCCCATCGGAGTTGAATTATGAAACTGCGAAAATTTCTCGGCACAGTAACGGTTTATCTGGTGATCGTTTTGGCGGCATTATCGCTGGCCACTTGGCGAATGCAGGCGCAGGGGGAACAACCTGCCGCGCCATCGGCTGCTGCTCAGCCCAGCGCCAGCCCGCAACCAAGCGCGACGCCGGTCAAACCGCACTTTTCGCTTTCGACCAATCGCGCTTATGGCACGCAGGAAAAGACGCGCATTTACATCAATTATCAGGGCATTGATTCGCTGGACTTCCGCGTCTACAAAATTCGCGACCCGTTCAAATTCTTCAAACAACTGGCCAATCCGCACCAGATGGGCGACAGCGAGCGCGAATTGGTCAGCGAAGTGGTTCAGACCGAAAACCACAAACCGGGTTTTCTGGAAAAGCTGCGCAGTTTCAAAAGCGGCATTCTCTTCGGCTTCAAAAACTATTTCCGCACACAAATCCGCCGCGAATCGCGCGCGACGTTCAATGACAAGTTCCGTTCGGGCGAACGCGAACCGATCAACGTCGCCAGTTATGCGCAAATGCCGCTGCTCAATCCAGACCAACTTGAAGACAGTTTCCGCCAATTGCTGACGCCGCTCGACAGCCGCTGGGACACGCGCATGGTGACGCTGGGCAAAAAGAGTCCGGGCGTTTATCTGGTTGAAGCCGTCAACGCCGCCAATACGAACCTGCGCGCTTACACCGTGGCCGTGGTCACTGACCTGACGATGGTCAGCAAAATTTCGCAGGACGGAGAGATGCTGATTTACACAGTGGATCGCAAAACCGGAGAACCGCGCGACGGCACGACAGTGGAAATCGTCAAAGGCCGCAAGATTCTGGCTACCGGCAAGACTGACAAAAACGGTTTGCTGCGCGTGGGCGTGAAGCCGCAGAAAGACACCGCCGAACAAGAGGCCGGTGCCGAACCGCCGCCCGATCAAGAGTTGGGGCCGAACGAATATTTGATTCTGGTCAATCGCAAGGACGATTTTGCCGTTTCCGATCTGGCTTCATATTACTTCAGTTGGAACGAAGGCGACGGCGAAGAAGGCGGGCGCAGCAATCTGAGCAGTTACATTTACACGGATCGCCCCGTTTACCGCCCGGAACAGAAAGCTTATTTCAAAGGCATTCTGCGCAAAAACGGCGACGGTGGATATGAAATGCTCAAAGCCGGCAGCGTCAGTGTCAGCGTCACCAATCCTGAAGGCAACGAGATTTTCAAACGCGATTTGCCGCTGTCATCGCGCGGCACGTTCAGCGGCGAAGTTGATCTCGCTGCCAACGCGCCGCTTGGCGGTTACAGTGTTGTCGTCAATTTGAATGGCCGCGAAGCCGCGCGTGGATTTTTCGAGATCGCCGAATACAAAAAGCCTGAATACAAGGTCAAAGTCACCACGCCCAAACTTTTCGTCAACGCGGGCGAAAAAACCAAGTACACGGTCGAAGCCAAATATTTTTTCGGCGCGCCTGTCAAAAACGCCGACGTGAAGTATTACATCTATCGCTCGGCTTATTACCCATGGTGGTTTGAAGACGAAGACGACGGCGGCATGGGCGATGACGAAAGCGAGGATGAGGAAGGGTTTTACGGTTTCGGCAACGACATGGTCAAAGAAGGTGAAGGCCGTTTGAACGAAGCCGGCTTGCTGGAAATTCCTTTCGACGTGCCGCAGTCGGAAAAGAATCAGACGCGCGATTTCAGCTATCGCATCGAAGTCACCGTCACGGATTCAGCCCGCCGCGAGATCGAAGCCAAAACGAGTTTCGTCGGCACGCGCGGCAACGTCATCGTCAATGCGCAGCCTGAACGTTACGTTTATCTGCAAAACGACACGGCCAAAATCAAAATCAAAGCCACCGATTACGAAGGCAAGCCCGTGGCCACAAAAGTCAGCCTGAGCTTTTTGGAAGTGACTTACGAACGCAAAGAGATTCAGGAAGAGGGCTACAAGCGCGTCGAATACAAACGCAACACGCACGAACTTTCGACCGGCGAAACGCAAACCAACAGTCAGGGCGAAGCGACGTTCGATTACCGCGCGGCAACGATTGGTTCGATTGCAATTGAGGCTGTGGTCAATGAAGCCGGTCATCAGGTGAAATCCGCCGCCGGTTCGCTTTACGTCACAGACCGCAACAACGGCTGGGCCGATCGAGCTTATCGCGATTCCGAAGCGATCAAGTTAGTTCCCGACAAAAAGTCTTACAAACCCGGTGAGACCGCGCGCATCCTGGCGATGCTGCCGACGGACAAAGCGCATTTGCTGGTGACGACCGAACTACAAAAAGTGCTGGACGTGCGCCACGTCTTTGCCGAAGGCCGCGTGGCGATGATCGAACTGCCGATCAAGGAATCTTTCTCGCCGAACATTTACCTGAGCGTAACTTATGTGCGCGACGGCCAAATGTACGAACACAGCCAGAGCATTTCGGTTCCGGCGGCAGGCAAATTCCTGGACATTACCTTGATGCCGGACAAACGCGAATACAAACCGCGCGATCCGGCTTCTTACACCATCACTGCCAAGAACGCCGACGGTTCGCCCGCCGTAGGAGCCGAAGTCAGTCTGGGTTTGGTGGACGAAGCGATTTACAGCATTCGCCCGGATACTTCGGGCGACATTCGCCGCGCGTTTTACGGACGCCGCTATGCGAGCGTCTCCACCAGCTTTTCCGCCGCGTTTCAGTTCACGGGTTATTCCGGCAACAAACGGATTCAGCTCGCCATGAACAAGCCTTCGTATCAACTGGCCGATTTCAAAAACGACAGCCAATTGGTCGAACCGAAGATTCGCAAGGAATTCAAAGACACCGCTTTCTGGCAGCCGAACATAGTCACAGGCGCGGACGGTACGGCTTCGGTGAAAATCAATCTGCCGGACAACCTGACGACGTGGCGGGCGACGGCACGCGCCGTGACGGCGGATTTGAAAGTCGGCTCGAAAGTTGATCGAGTGCTTTCGCGCAAAGACTTGATTCTGCGTTTGGAAACGCCGCGCTTCGCCACCGAAGGCGATTTGTTGACGGTTTCCGGCATTGTTCACAACTACCTGAACGCCGAAAAAGTGACGCAGGTGGAATTGAAAGTGACGGGCGCGGAGTTGGTCGGACAGGCACAACAAACCGTGACCATTCCGCAAAACGGCGAAACCCGCATTGACTGGCAACTTTCGGCCAAACAAATGGGCGAAGTGGTGTTGCTGGCTACTGCCAAAACCAACGCCGAATCCGACGGCATCGAATTGAAGATGCCGATCGTTCCCGCCGGAACCAAAATCACCAAAGGCGAATCGCTGGCGCTGGCCGAAGACAACGCCGACAAACAGCTTTCTTTCGTTTTCCCAAATAACGCCCACGCCCAGGCCCGCAGCCTGCGCATCGAAGCGTCGCCTTCGATTGCCGGGGCGATGTTCGGCGCGTTGGATTATTTGACTGGCTATCCTTACGGCTGCGTCGAACAAACAATGTCGCGCTTTTTGCCGAACGTGATCGTAGCGCAAACGCTGAAGGACGTGAAAACGGCTTCGCTGGCGACTGGCAACGACCTGAGCAAGAAAGTCAAAGCCGGGCTGGACAAGCTCTACGGTTTCCAGCACGAAGACGACGGCTGAGGCTGGTGGAAAGACGACAAGACCGATGCGTTCATGACGGCTTACGTGATGGACGGGCTGGCCATTGCTCAACGCGCGGGTTACGGCGTGGACAGTTACGTCATCGAACGCGGACGCCGCAAGCTGCAACAACTGCTCGACACGG